>JAUYSN010000414.1 GCA_030696235.1 Sulfuricella sp.
TGATCACGCATCGCTCCGGTTTCAAAATCCTGGAAAGCCGCTCCGGCCATGCCCATACCGGGATCACGCCCGATGCCGCCACCTGTCCGGCCTGTCTCGCTGAAATCTTCGACCCGGCCAACCGGCGCTACCGTTACCCCTTTACCAATTGCACCCACTGCGGCCCGCGCTACACCATCACCCGCCATCTGCCCTACGACCGCCCCAACACCAGCATGGCCGGGTTTGCCTTGTGTCCGGCCTGCCGGCGCGAATACGACGATCCGCTGGACCGTCGCTTTCACGCCCAGCCCAATGCCTGTGCGCTGTGCGGGCCGCGGTTATGGCTAAATCCCCCCCAGCCCCCCTTTTTCAAAGGGGGGGGCGCCAGTTCCCCACTTTGTAAAAGGGGGGGTAGGGGGGGATTTGACCCGATTGCCGAAACGGTGAGCCGTCTGCGCGCCGGGCAGGTTCTGGCGATCAAGGGTATCGGCGGCTTCCACCTGATGTGCGATGCGCGCAATGCCGAAGCCGTGGCGCGCCTGCGCCAGCGCAAGCAGCGCGAGGAAAAACCGTTCGCGGTAATGCTGGCTGGCATCGCTTCGCTTGCGCCATGGGTCCTTTGCGGCGAGAGCGAGCGCCAACTGCTGGAAGCGCGCGAGCGGCCCATCGTGTTGCTGCAAAAGCTGCCGGGATGCGATTCTGCACTGCCCGGCGTGGCGCCCGGCATGGCCGAACTGGGCGTACTGCTTCCTTATGCTCCGCTGCACTATTTGCTGTTTCACGAGGCGGCCGGCCGGCCGACCGGTACAACGTGGCTTGCCGCGCCGCATGATCTGGCGCTGGTCTGTACTTCGGCCAATCCCGGCGACGAACCGCTGGTGACAGGGAACGATGAGGCGCTGCGGCGTCTCTGCGCCATTGCCGATGCATTTGTGATGCATGACCGCGATATTGTGGTGGGGTGCGACGACAGCGTTATGCGGGTAAATCAGGAATGGGGAATGGGAAATGGGAAATGCGGAAAACAGATTGCGAGCGGTCCATCACTCATTACTCATCACCCATCGCCGTCTTTCATCCGCCGTGCCCGCGGCTACACCCCGCGCGCCATCAAATTGCCGAAGGCGGGGCGCTCGGTGCTGGCCTGCGGCGGCTGGTTCAAGAACACAGTCTGTTTGACGCGTGGCGACGAGGCCTTCCTTTCCCAGCACATCGGCGACCTGGACAATGCCGTTACCTGCCGGTCGCTGGAGGAAACGGTGCAGCACCTGATGGGCGTGCTCGAAATCGAGCCGGAAATCGTCGCCCACGACCTCCATCCGGATTTCTTCAGCAGTCGTTTCGCCGCCGATTTCGCGCGGCAGCGCGGCATCCCCGTGTTCGCCGTGCAGCATCATCATGCGCATATCGCCGCGGTCATGGCAGAGCATGGACTGGCTGGGGAGGTTCTGGGGCTGGCGCTGGACGGGGTGGGCTTGGGCACAGATGGCACTGCCTGGGGCGGCGAGCTGCTGCGGGTGGACGGGAAATCGTTCGAGCGCCTCGGGCACCTCGCCGAACTGGCGCTTCCCGGCGGCGACAGCGCCGCGCGCGAATCCTGGCGGATGGCTGCGAGTGCCTTGCATGCCTTGGGCCGCGGCGAGGAAATCGAACGCCGCTTTGCGCTACCGGCTGCTGGCGCGGTATGGCAGATGCTGGAACGGAATTTCAACAGCCCGCCGACTTCGAGTTGCGGCCGCTGGTTCGATGCCGCCGCCGGGCTGCTCGGCGTGCGCGAGGCTTCCGCTTTCGAGGGCCAGGCGGCGATGCTGCTGGAAGGGCTGGCGCAGGCTTATGGCCCGGTTGCGCCGATGAATGGCGGTTATACTCTTGTCGGGGGTGTGCTGAATCTTCTGCCGCTGCTCGCGACGCTAAGCGAAACCCGCGATGCCGGCCACGGTGCGGCGCTGTTCCACGCCACCCTGGCCGAGGCGCTAGCCGAATGGGTGGCCGCGGCGATGGAGAATACCGGGCTGAATGGCGTGGCGCTCGGCGGGGGCTGTTTCCTCAACCGGCCGCTCAGCGCAGATCTCGCCGCCCGCCTGGAGACTCTGGGCGCCAGCGTCTACCAGGCGCGCCAGGCGCCGCCCAACGATGGCGGGCTGAGTTTGGGGCAGGCGTGGGTCGCAATGAATAGTTTGTGATTACTTACCGCAAAGGACGCGAAGGACGCAAAGGAAGGCAAATATAAGTAACCCTTCGCGTACCTTTGCGTCCTTTGCGGTGAAATTGTTTTTTTTGGAGAAATGAATGTGTCTGGCAATCCCGGCCCGCGTGGCCGAACTCCTCGAAAACGACGGCGCCGTGGTCGAACTGGGCGGCGTGCGCAAAGAAATCTCTCTGGCGCTGGTGGACGGCGTGGAGGTGGGTGATTACGTTATCGTGCATGTCGGCTATGCGCTCAACCGGCTTGATCCGGATGAGGCGGAAAAGACCCTTGCCCTGTTCGCGGAAATAGGCGAGGGGATTGCCCCCTCACTCCTCACTCCTCACCCCTCACCAAAATGAAATACATCGACGAATTCCGCGACGGCGCGCTGGCCAGGAAGCTCGCCGCCGACGTGCGGCGCGAGGTTCTTCCCGGACGCAGCTACAGCCTGATGGAATTTTGCGGCGGGCATACCCATGCCATTTTCCGCTATGGCATCCAGGATCTGCTGCCGGATAACGTGCGCATGATCCACGGCCCCGGCTGCCCGGTGTGCGTGCTGCCGATCGGGCGGGTGGACAGCGCCATCCGGCTGGCGCGCACGCCCGGCGTGATTTTATGTTCCTACGGCGACATGCTGCGCGTGCCCGGCTCGGACCGGGTCAGCCTGCTCAAGGCCAAGGCGGGCGGGGCTGACGTGCGCATGATCTATTCCAGCGCCGATGCCTTGAGGATCGCCCAGGAGAACCCCGAAAGCCAGGTGGTGTTCTTCGCCATCGGCTTCGAGACCACCACACCGCCGACGGCGGTGGCGATTCTGCAGGCGGAAAAGCTGGGCCTCGCCAACTTTTCGGTGTTCTCCAACCACGTGCTGACCCCCTCCGCCATCGCCAACATCCTCGAATCTCCCGAGGTGCGCAAACTGGGGCTGCTGCCGCTCGACGGCTTCATCGGCCCGGCGCACGTTTCCACCGTGATCGGCAGCCGGCCCTACGAATATTTCGCCTACGAATACCAGCGCCCGGTGGTGAACGCCGGTTTCGAGCCGCTTGACGTGATGCAGGCGATCCTGATGCTGGTGCGGCAGTTGAACGAGGGCCGCGCCGAGGTGGAAAACGAGTTTTCCCGTGCCGTGACGCGGGAAGGCAACCTCAAGGCGCAGGACATGGTGGCGGAAGTGTTCGAGCTGCGCCGTTCCTTCGAATGGCGCGGCCTCGGGCTGGTGCCTTACAGCGGCCTGAGGATCAAGGCAAAGTATGCCGCCTTCGACGCCAAGCGGCGCTTCGACCTGCCCTACAATGCCG
>JAUYSN010000450.1 GCA_030696235.1 Sulfuricella sp.
CAAAACAAGCGCCCTTCACCATTGCCCCTTCTCCCCCTGGGAGAAGGTTGGGATGAGGGTAACCCCCTCGTGGGAGAGTGTTGAGGAGAGGGGAGCAATCCTAACATCATCATTTCACCAGTCCGGCAAAACCCATGAACGCCAGGCTCAACAGTCCGGCGGTAACCATCGCGATGGCCGAGCCGCGGAACGGGGCCGGGATGGCGGCGCCATCCAGGCGTTCGCGCATGGCGGCGAACAATGCGAGCACCAGTGCGAAACCGACCGCGCCGCCGAAGCCGTAAACCAGGGAGTCGATGAAATTGTGGTTTTCCTGCACGTTGAGCAGGGGAATGCCGAGCACCGCGCAGTTGGTGGTGATCAGCGGCAGGTAGATGCCCAGCACCTGGTACAGCACCGGGCTGGACTTGCGGATGAACATTTCGGTGAACTGGACGATGGCCGCGATCACCACGATGAAGGACAGGGTGCGCAGATAGCTGAGGTCGTTGGGGATCAGAAGGTGGTGATCCACCAGGTAGCTCAGGCCGGAAGCCAGGGTGAGGACGAAGGCGGTTGCCGCACCCATGCCGACGGCGGCGCTCAGCTTCTTGGATACCCCCATGAAGGGGCACAGGCCAAGCATCTTGACCAACACGATGTTGTTGACCAATACCGTGCCGAGCAGAATGAAAAAGTAATGTTCCATCGTCGTCAGGCCGCCTCAATGTTCGCTATGGGGGGGATTATCGGCCATTAAATCCCCTACTTGCAACTCACCAACAAGTTCGGGCATCAAGATATCTAACTCTTTTATAAGATAACACTTCTATAAATTCGTGCAACAACAAATTCCTATCAGGCCAGGGCTGTTTCAGGCGCTAGCCAGGGATAGCCGAGATCGGCAGCCAGGCCGGCATGGGTGACCTGGCCAAGGTAGAGGTTGAGCCCCTTGAGCAGCCCGGCATCCGCTTTCAGCGCCTCCTTCCATCCCTTGCCGGCAAGCGCCAGCACGTAGGGCAGGGTGGCGTTGGTCAGCGCCTGGGTGGCGGTGCGCGCACAGGCTGCCGGCATGTTGGCAACGCAGTAATGAACCACGCCTTCCTCGATGTAGGTGGGACTGGAATGCGTCGTCGGGCGGGAGGTTTCGGCACAGCCGCCCTGATCGATCGCCACATCAACCAGCACCGATCCCGGTTTCATCTGTTGGACGAGGGCGCGGCTGATCAGTTTCGGCGCGCGCTTGCCGGGGAGCAGTACAGCGCCGATTATCAGGTCAGCCTCGCACACCAGTTCCTCGATGGCATGCGCTTCGGAATAGCGGGTCTTGAGACGGGAGCCGAATACGTCATCGAGATGGCGTAGCCGCGGCAGGCTGATGTCCATGAGAGTGACGGTTGCACCTAGCCCCAGCGCCATCCTGGCGGCATGGGCGCCGACCGTGCCGGCGCCGAGGATCAGCACTTTTCCGGGCGCTACGCCGGGGACTCCGCCGAGCAGCACACCCCGCCCCCCGTTGGCCAGTTGCAGTGCGGTGGCGCCGGCCTGGATGGCAATTCTTCCGGCCACTTCCGACATCGGCGTGAGCAGGGGCAAGGCACCTGCCGCATCGGTGACGGTTTCGTAGGCGATGGCGACGATTCTGCTTTCCATCAGGCGGCTGGTGAGCGCCGGGTCGGCAGCCAGATGCAAATAGGTAAACAGCACCTGCCCTTCCCGGAGCAGCGGAATCTCGCCGGGTTGGGGTTCCTTGACCTTGACGATCAGCGGGCAGGCGTAGGCGTCGGATGCCATGCTGGCTATCCTGGCGCCGGCAGCCAGATAGAGTTCGTCGCTAAAACCGATGCGCTCGCCGGCGCGGGTTTCCACCCACACTTCGTGGCCGGCGTCGGTCAGGGCGCGCACCCCGGCCGGGGTGACGCCGACGCGGTATTCGTGGTCCTTGATTTCCCTGGGGACGCCGATCAGCATGGCAGGATCATATCCGTTTGCAGGACATGCATTCGGCGCTTTCGATCTCGCGCACGCACTCCGCAACCAGTTCCGGGCCGCGGTAGATAAAGCCGGAGTAGAACTGCACCAGGCTGGCACCAAGCTGAATCTTTTCCGC
>JAUYSN010000457.1 GCA_030696235.1 Sulfuricella sp.
GTATTCGTAGCGCCACCGGTTTTTCACTTCCACCGTTTTGCCGGGGTAGAGCTCCACCACTACGGGCGCGTGCCTGGAGGCGGTTTCGAAGCCGAGGGGCAAGAATTTGAAGTGGTAATAGTCGCGCTGATCGGGGTTGGCCATTTCATCCCAGCTCCAACCCTCGGCGATCTGGTTGAACGCCATGTTGTAGCGCAGTCCCAGCCTGCCGCTGGCCGCGTTGTATTCCTGGGAGAAATTCGGTCCGGCATCGAGATCGACGGCAAATGCGAACACCTCATCCTTGATGCTCTCAGCTACCGGTGCGGAGGCGGAAATTTCTCCATACCATTTTTTGATGTCATCCCCGGCATAACCGGCGGGCAGCGCCTGGACGGCACTGTCTAAATGGGCGGCAGCATGGCCGGACAGGAACAAAAGCATTGCCGCCGTCAGAAATTTCAGTGTCCGTTGCATTTTCCCGCCCTCAAAAGCAGGCATCATAGCCATGGGCGACGCGACCCATCCATGAGTTAAATCAAATCAACCGAGAAACAACTTGTAAGCCGGGTTCTTGCTCTCGTCCACATAAGGATAACCCAGGCGCTTCAAAAAGGCCTTGAAAGCGGGCTTTTCCTGCGGCGGCACCTGCACCCCCACCAGCACCCGCCCGTAGTCTGCGCCATGGTTGCGGTAGTGAAACAGGCTGATATTCCAGTTCTGCCCCATGCTGTCGAGAAACTTCACCAGCGCGCCGGGGCGCTCGGGAAATTCGAAGCGATAGAGGATCTCGTTTTTCGCCTGGGGAGCATGGCCGCCCACCATGTGCCGGACATGCAGCTTGGCCATCTCGTTGTCGCTCATGTCCACCGGCTGGAGCCCCTTGCGTTCCAGCAGCGCCAGCAGCTTCTCGGTTTCGCCGCAGTTTTGCACCTGCACCCCGACGAACACATGGGCCGCGCCGGAATCGGAATAGCGGTAGTTGAATTCGGTGATGTTGCGCGTCCCCAGCAGGGCGCAGAACGCCTTGAAGCTGCCCGGTTTTTCCGGGATGGTGACGGATAGCACGGCTTCGCGCTGCTCGCCCAGCTCGGCGCGTTCGGCGACATGGCGCAGCCGGTCGAAGTTCATGTTGGCACCGGAGGCGATCGCCACCAGGGTCTTGTTCTTCAGCTTTTCGCGCGCAACGTACAGCTTGGCTCCGGCGATGGAAAGCGCCCCGGCCGGCTCGAGGATCGAGCGGGTATCCTCGAACACGTCCTTGATCGCGGCGCAGATGGCATCGGTATCCACCAGGATGACTTCGTCCACCAGCTCGCGGCAGAGGCGGAAAGTTTCCTCCCCCACCTGCTTGACCGCCACGCCGTCGGCAAAAATGCCGACCTGCGCCAGGGTGACGCGCTCCTTCTTTTTCAGCGAACGGTACATGGCATCGGCATCGACCGGCTCGACGCCGATGATCTTGATTTCCGGCTTGAGGCGCTTCACGTAAGCGGCGATACCGGCGATCAGGCCGCCCCCGCCAACCGGCACGAAGATGGCGTAAATCGGGTCCGGATGCTGGCGCAGGATTTCCATGCCGATGGTGCCCTGCCCGGCAATCACTTCTGGGTCGTCATAGGGATGAACGAAGGCCAGCTTGCGCTCCTTCGCCAGGGCCATGGCATAGACATAGGCATCGCTGTAGGAGTCGCCGTGCAGCACCACGTGGGCACCGCGGTTCTGCACCGCCTCGACCTTGATCTGCGGGGTGGTGGCGGGCATCACGATGGTGGCTTCGCACTTCAGGCGCTGGGCGGAAAGCGCCACACCCTGGGCATGGTTGCCGGCGGAAGCGGCGATCACCCCGCGCTTGAGCGTCGCGGCGGGAAGCTGCACCATCTTGTTGTAGGCGCCGCGCAGCTTGAACGAGAACACCGGCTGCAAGTCCTCGCGCTTGAGCAGGACCGCATTCTGGATGCGGCGTGACAGGTTCGGCGCGGGTTCCAGCGGGCTTTCGATGGCCACGTCATAAACACGGGCGGTGAGTATTTTTTCCAGGTAGTCGTTTTGCATATCTTGAATAGTGTGATTTTTTCCAAGATTAACAGGAATCAACCGAAACCAGAAGATTTGCGACCCCAGGCGTATTTCTTAATCTGTCAAATCCTGCAATAATTCGACCTGACGCGAGAATTTAAAAACAAGGATTTGGAAACATGACGCAAGACGAACTCAAGCA
>JAUYSN010000461.1 GCA_030696235.1 Sulfuricella sp.
CAACAGGTCGAATTTCTTCACCTCTTCGGTATCGGCGAAGGACAGTGCGCCGCCCTCGATGGTGGTCATGTTCTTGTTGGGGTGGAAGCTGAACGAAACGATGTCGCCGAAGCTGCCGATGCGCTTGCCTTGCCAGCTCGACCCGATGGCATGGGCGGCGTCCTCGATCACGCGCAGCTTGTGGCGCCGGGCGAGGTCATAAAGCGCATCCATGTCCACCGGCAGGCCGGCGAAATGCACCGGCATGATGGCTTTCGTCCTCGGCGTGATCGCGGCTTCAACCTGGTTGAGATCGATATTGCGGCTGGCGAGGTCGACGTCTACGAACACCGGTTTTGCGCCGACTCGCATGATCACATTCGGCGTGGCAGCGAAGCTCATAGCCGGCGTGATCACCTCGTCGCCCGGCCCGATGCCGCACACCTGCAACGCCACTTCCAGCCCGCCGGTGGCGGAGGTGAGGGTGCGCACGATGCGTCCGTCCAGCTAGTCCGACAGCGCCTTTTCCAGCGCCTGCACGTTGGGGCCGGTGGCCAGCCAGCCGGACCGCAGTACCTCGACCACGCCCTGGATGGTGGCTTCGTCGAGAGTGGGTTTGGTAAAGGGTAAATAGTTCAAAGTTTGAGCCCTGATCTGTTAGCTGCGTGCAACGATATAAACGCCGACAATTATAATGCCGATGCCGGCCATGCGGGTGACCGAAATGGCCTCGCCGAACAGCCACAGGGCGGCGAGCGCGTTCACCACGTAGCCGATCGACAGCATCGGATAGGCGATGCTGACTTCGACCCGTGACAGCGCCATGATCCACACCACCACGCTGATCACGTAGCAGGTGAGACCGCCCATGATGTGCGGCTCGGTGGCGAGTTGCCAGCCCACCGGCAGGATGTTGTCGCGGCTGAAGGCGAAGTGGCCGACGGCATTGGTGCCGGCTTTGAGCAGCAACTGGGCGGCGGCATTGAGCAGTACGCCGAACAGAATCAGGGAAAAACTGAGCAGGTTCATGGTGTGGTCACTGCCGTCTTGTCGACACTGCGGGCGATAACCCGCATCGGCAGTCCTTGGCTTGCGAGTTGCTGGTAGGTTGAGTGAGGCATGATCGCCAAGGCGTAAGGTTGCCGAATCCATGCCTGCTTGAAGGACTCGATGTCCGGCAGCCATTTGTGCGGCTCCTGAGCAATGCCGAAGGCCATCTCGTCCTGATAGGCGACCAGGGTCACGGTGCGTTTGAGATAGAAGGTCAGCGTCTGGTCATAGCCTTCCAGGCTGTAGAAAGGCGCGCCGGGCCGCAGATGGGGCTTGATTTGCTCGGCGATTCTGTAGTCCGAGCGCGTCGCCGACAGGCTGTCGTGTCCGGTCAGAAGAACCTGGGCGGCGATCAGGCTGCTGCATGCGAGGACGATGATCGCGCCACGTACTTTATCGCGGTAACTCAGCAATAGTGCGACTACCGTACCAACCAGCCAGATGGCGGACGCAGCCAGCAGCCAGTTGGCGAACACGGCGTACTGTCCCCGCGCCAGCTCGTTGCCGGCAAAGCGCACCGTGTTGGGGGCCAATAACAGGCCGGCCGCGGCCAGGAATGCCACCGGCAGTATCTGCCAGAACAAACGGCGTCCGTCGATGCGACTGAGGTGTTCGCCGATCAGCAGCGCCAGTGCCGGGAAGATCGGCAGAATGTAGGAAGCGAGCTTGGAGCCGGAGAGGGAAAAGAAAACGAAAATGAACGCTGCCCAGATCAGCAGAAAGCGTTTTGGCTTGAACCGTTGTGCTGCAGCAGGCTCGACCTTCCATGCATGCATCAGGGAATCGATCAGGGTGATGAGCCAGGGCAGGATGCCGGCGGCAAGCACCGGGATGAACCACCACCAGGGTTCGTAGCGTCCGTGGGTTTTGGTCAGGAAGCGCTCGAAATGTTCATGAATGAAAAAGAAATGGAAAAATTCGGAGTTGGCGATCGATACCGCGACGAACCAGGGTGCGGCGATGGCCATAAAAAGCGATATTCCGCTGAACAGATGCAGCCTTTTCCACAAGCCGAAATCACGCTCGATCAAAGTGTAAAGCACCAACACCGCACCCGGCAGGACGATGCCCATCAATCCTTTGCTCAGGACGGAAAACGCCAGGGCAGCCCAGGCAACGTGCATCCACAGGCGGTTAGAGCGTGCGCTGGCCGCATCCTGCTGCGCCAGCAGGAAACTCATCAGCGCTCCTCCCATGAAAAACGTCATCCCCATGTCCAGGGAGTTCATGTGGGCGATCAGGGTATAGAGCAGGCTGCTGCCGAGTACCGCTGCGCTTAACAGGCCGGCTTCGCGACCGAACAGGCGGGTCGCGGCGAAGGCAGTGAAGAAGATGCCGAGAAACCCGGTCAGCGCACTCCACAGCCGCGCCGTCCAGTGGTGTTCGCCAAACAGGCGGTAAGCGCCTGCCGTGATCCAGTATTGCAGTGCGGGTTTCTCGAAGTACTTGATGTCATTCAGGCGCGGCGTAACCCAGTCGCCGCTGGTGGCCATTTCACGGGCGATTTCTGCGTAGCGGCCCTCGTCCGGCCTGACCAGCTTGCGATATTCGAGATTGCCGAACCAGACCGCGGCCATCAGCAGGGTGAGCAGTAGCCAGAAGCGCCGCCGATTAAAGAAATCAAGAGTCATGGGTTTTTATTTTACCGGTACACTTCATCATGACTACCAACATCCAGCAGGATGATTTCCTTGTCTGAAATGACAACGGTCAATGTGATTCGATAGCTATCGGTGATACTGATGGCCTGAACGCCTTTGAGCTTGCCGACGAGGTGGTGATATTTCAGGTGTGGCTGGAAAGGGTCATTCTCCAGATCGCGCAGGATATCGGCGAACTTTGTCCGTAATTCACCATGGCGTTCGGTGAATTTTTTAGCCGATCGCGTAAACCGAGCCGTCCAGACGAGCCCGTACATGCCTCAGTCTTCCATGCCCAGTTCTTTAATCAAGTCCTTCGCCGTGCCTCGCTTCACTCGCCCGGCCTTGAGGTCTTCCAGCGATGCGCGCACCCGTGCTGCATAGGCCTCGTCTTGCGCCTCGATCAATTCCCGATACCGCACTTCCGAGAGCACCACGTACTGGGGCTGATTGTTTTTGATGATGTGTACATCCCCTGTTGCTATAAGATCATCCACAGCGGCAATGCCGCGCCGTTTGATCTCCTGGGCGGGTATGGTATTCATGAGCTGACTCCTGTCTGCACTTTATCGGGTACTAATTATGATACCTAAATGAGCGCCGGCAATCAAGAAGCTGGCGCTGCCTCGCTTAGCCTGCCTTGCGCCATTTGCGCGTAACGGCGAGTTGCAGGGCCGGCAGCAGGCAGATCAGCACCAGCCCGCGCTGCAGCATAATCGAATCGGGATAGCTGACGTCGGGTGAAATCAGCAGGGACAGCGCGCAAGCAGCCAGCGCCAGTCCCAATATCCACTTTCCTGCGCGGCTTACTCCCCAGCGCCAGCGTTGTGCGAGCAAGGTGCCAAATACCGCTGAAAGCCAACCGCCGAAAGCGCCGCCCAGCACGTCGAGCGGCCAGTGCACGCCGACCGCGATGCGTGAAATGGCAATCAGAAGAGCAACCGCAGCCAGCAGCCAGGTCAGGGAACCTCGCCTGAGATAGAGGCTGAGGATACCCGCCACGGTAAAAATCGTGGTGCTGTGACCCGATGGGAATGAACCGTGGCGGTGCGCCGGACCGATGATATGCAGCAGTTCGGGGGGGATCACTGCCGGCGGGCGAAGTGCGCCGACCGGGTCTTTCAGGCCATGCACCCAGAGGGTGGCAAGGATGGCGGCGAGCGCGAGCGACCAGAGGATATCCGGACGGCGCCCGATCAGCGGCGCCAGCAGAGTCAATCCGGCCAGGGTGCCGCCCAGCACGGTCAGGTTCTGCCACAGCACATCGCTGGCCAGCGTGCCCAGGCCATTCAGATACAGGAACAGGCTGCGGTTGGCGTCGCTGGCAATGAGCACGGCCATGCCGGCGAGCGCGAGCATCGGCACCAGCCAGACGCGCGGCTCGCGCCAGGAAATGCGACAGGGGGCGGGGGAGAGGGAGAGAAAGTTCACGCTGCTTATTCAGTGACCCTGACCAGGGCGATGCCGTTCTTGCTGTAGAGCGTTTCATAGGCACGCAGCTCGGCCAGGCGGTGGGTTTGGGTGATCACGATGTCGCCGCGGCGCGGGTCGCGTTTTTCCACGATGCGCTGACTGTAGACGCTGAAGCTCGGCATGTTGAGCCCCCACATCACGACCGTATAGCCACGGTCGCGTGCCAGCAGCGCGGCTTCCTTGATCGGCCCCTGCTGCATGCCGCCGAACAGGGGCAGGAGCAGCAGTGAAAAACCGGTTGCCAGGATGACGCCGCTTGCCAGCAGTTTGGCGCCCAGGGCGAATCGCTTCTCCACCATGAAATACAAGGTTAGCAGAGAGAATCCCGCAAAGAAGGGGTAATACCGGCCGCTCAAGGATTGCCGGGTGGCGGCAAGCATTTCCCGGTAGTAAGGCTTGTTGATATGGGGGATGGCGGCTTCGATCAATTGCGGCAGGAACAGCAGCACTGCAAGCAATAGCAGCAGCGGCAGGAAAGCGAGAAAGCGCGAGCGCAGTTCATCCAGATAAGCCGCCATCAGGATGAAAACGCCGGAATAGCCGTAAATCAGGTAATGGGGCAGCTTGGTGGCGGAAAGCGAAAAGACCACGAAGACGGTGGCGAACCACAGCAGGAGGAAAAGCTGCAAGTCGTCCTTGATGATACGGCGCCACTGCGCGAAAGCCTTGAGCAAGACCGTGGTGTAGGGCAGCACGCTCAGCAGCAGCACGGGAACATAGTAGAAATAATTGCCGCCATGGCTTTCCATCGGCGCGGAGAAGCGGTCGACGTTGTGCTTGAGGAAAAAGCCGCGGAAAAAGCCCTCGCCCTCCACCAGATACTGGGTCACATACCACGGGGCCGCAATGGCGACAAACAGGGCAATGCCGCGCCCATCCAGAGCCAGCGTCAGCCACCCCCTGAGATCCTTGCGCAGCGCGCTGTAGAGGAAAGTCACCAAGCCCGGGATGATCACTGCGACCGGCCCCTTGGTCAGGAACCCCAAACCCATGGCGGCAAAAGCGAAATACAGGTATTTGCGTTCGCGAAAGCGCAGGAACAGGTAGGCGCTGAACAGCGTGGCGCTGATCAGCAGGTTGAGCAGGGCATCCGCGGTAGCCACTTTGACGATGATGGAAACCGCCAGCGCGCTGGCGGTGATGATTCCCGCGGCGAGTGCCTGCCGGGCGCTGGCAGCGCGGCGCACGAACAGATAGGTGAATATCACCCAGCCGCTACCGGCCAGGGCTGAGGGCAGACGGAAAGCGAATTCGTTGATACCGAACAGGGAAGCGC
>JAUYSN010000465.1 GCA_030696235.1 Sulfuricella sp.
GAAACACCGTCAATCACCGAATCCGGCCGCGCCAGGTAAACGTATTCGAAAATACACGGATTGAGGGACGCCTTGGCAGCGCACTGTTGGCTGTGGAAACTGCCCTCCACTTCGACCAGAATAGCCTCGCCCGGCGCCACGTCACGCAACAACTTGAAGCCCAGCACATCGAGCGCGACGGATTCCGATGCAACCAGATATTCGCGGCCCAGTTCGTTATCGCAATAGCCGATCACCAGCGGGCGGATGCCGAACGGGTCGCGGAAAGCGATCAGACCGTAACCGGCGATCATCGCCACCACCGCATAGGCGCCACGACAGCGGCGATGCACCCCTGCCACTGCGGCAAAGACGGCGGCGGGATCGAGCCGGTGATTGGAAACGTTTTCCTGCAGCTCGTGCGCCAGCACATTGAGCAGAACCTCGGAATCGGAGCCGGTGTTGACGTGGCGCAGATCCTGGCGGAACAGATCTTCCTGCAACTGCTCGGTGTTGGTGAGATTGCCGTTGTGGCCGAGGACGATGCCGAACGGCGAATTGACGTAGAACGGCTGTGCCTCGGCGGAGGAAGAAGCGCTCCCTGCCGTGGGATAGCGCACATGGGCGATCCCCATGTTGCCGAGCAGATTGCGCATGTCGCGGGTGCGGAACACGTCTCGCACCAGGCCGTTGGCCTTGTGCATGTGGAAGGTGTTTCCCTCGCCGGTGACTATCCCCGCCGCATCCTGACCGCGGTGCTGCAGGACTTGCAGGCCGTCATAGAGCAGCTGGTTGACCGGGCTTTTCGCCACTATTCCTAACAGTCCGCACATGGTTAAATCACTCGTAACTGATTCGTTTAGATAAACCTTCAGGCAGCCACGGCTTCACATCCGCCGCGAACGCCTCCAGCGGCGCACTGAACATGGCATTGCGCCAAAACCCCTGGTGCGGCAGGCTGGTCATCCCCGCCAACAGCACCAGCGTAAGGACGATCAGCCCTCCCCGCAGAAAACCGAACAGCGCGCCCAGACCTTTATCGTAGGTACCCAGTTTCAGGGTTTTTACCAGTTCCGCCACGGCAATCGTCACCAGGCTCATCATCAACAGCGC
>JAUYSN010000467.1 GCA_030696235.1 Sulfuricella sp.
AGGCCTAAACCGAAGGAATCAGCAATATGACAAAGTAAGACAGTGCCTACGCAGATGAACTGGGCTACCGCATCAAGCTGCTCGGCATCACCAAGCGCACCGACAAGGGCATCGAGCTGCGCGTCCACCCGACGCTGATCCCGGCCAAGCGCCTGATCGCCAATGTGGAAGGCGTGATGAACGCGGTGCTGGTGAAAGGAGACGCCGTCGGCGCGACCATGTATTACGGACGCGGCGCCGGTGCAGAGCCGACTGCCAGTGCAGTGGTGGCGGATCTGGTGGACGTGACCCGGATGCTGACCTCCGATCCGGAGAACCGTGTGCCGCACCTGGCCTTCCAGCCGGATGCCTTGTCCGATGTGCCGGTGCTGCCGATCGATGAGGTCCGCACCTGCTACTATCTGCGCCTGCGCGTTTTCGACAAGCCCGGCGTGCTGGCCGATGTGACGCGCATCCTCGCCGATCTGGGCATCTCGATCGACGCCATGATCCAGAAAGAGCCGGCTGAAGGCGAGGAGCAGGCCGATGTGATCCTGCTGACGCATGAAACCGTGGAGAAGCACATCAACCAGGCGATCGCCAAGATCGAGGCGCTGTCTTCGATTTCCGGCAAGGTGACGCGGATACGCATGGAAGAACTCAGCGCATAATTCCAGGTTGCTTTCAAAGTGACATGAATTTGGTAGGAGGCCCGCCCCCGGGCCGATTATCGCGGCGAGGGCGCCGCTCCCACAGAGGGCACAGGGACATGAAGAAATGAAATATCTCAGCACCCGCGGCGGCATGCCGCCCAAGACCTTCACCGAAATCCTGCTCGGCGGCCTCGCTACCGATGGCGGCTTGACCATCTCCGAAGCTTACCCCAAGTTCAGCAAGGAAGAGCTCGCCGCCATGCGCGGCATGAGCTACCGTGAACTGGCGTTCGAGGTGATCCGCCGTTTCGCCGATGACATTCCTGCTGCCGACCTCAGGGCCATCGTCGACAAGACCTACACCGCCGCGATTTTCCGCAGCGACGAGATCACCCCGGTGAAGACGCTGGAGCCGGGGCTGCACATCCTCGGGCTGTCCTACGGCCCGACCCTGGCTTTCAAGGATGTGGCGATGCAGTTGCTCGGCAACCTGTTCGAGTATGTGCTGGCCAAGGAAAACTCCGAGATCAACATCCTCGGCGCGACTTCTGGCGATACCGGCAGCGCGGCGGAATACGCCATGCGCGGCAAGCGCGGCATCAAGGTGTTCATGCTCTCGCCGCAGGGAAAGATGAGCCCGTTCCAGACCGCCCAGATGTTCTCCCTGCAGGACCCGAATATTTTCAACATCGCCGTGAAGGGCGTGTTCGACGATTGCCAGGACATCGTCAAGGCCGTCTCAAACGACCTCGAATTCAAGGCCAAGCACAAGATCGGCGCGGTCAACTCGATCAACTGGGCGCGCGTCACGGCCCAGGTGGTGTACTACTTCAAGGCCTATTTCGCGGTGACCCAAAGCAACGACGAGGAAGTTTCCTTCTCCGTGCCTTCGGGCAACTTCGGCAACGTCTGCGCCGGCCATATCGCTAGGCAGATGGGCCTGCCGATCCACAAGCTGATCGTCGCCACCAACGAGAACGACGTGCTCGACGAGTTCTTCCGCACCGGCGTCTACCGCCCGCGGCCGGAAACCAAGCACACCAGCAGCCCGTCGATGGACATCTCCAAGGCGTCCAACTTCGAGCGCTTTGTTTACGATCTGGTCGGGCGCGATCCGGCAATCGTGAATAAGCTCTGGAAGGAAGTGGACGCGGGCGGCAGTTTCGATCTTTCCAAAACGCCGTATTTCGCCAGGGTCAGGGAATTCGGCTTCGAATCCGGCGTAAGCAACCACGCCAACCGGCTGGAAACCATACGTCGCATGCATCGGCAATACGGCGTGATGATCGATACCCACACCGCCGACGGCGTAAAAGTGGGGCTGGAACACCGCGAAGCGGGCATCCCGATGGTGTGCCTGGAAACCGCGCTGCCCGCCAAATTCGAGGAAACCATCCGCGAAGCGCTGGGCTGCAAACCCGAGCGCCCGGCCGACCTGGTGGGGATAGAGAATCTGCCGCAGCGCTTCGAAGTCATGGATGCTGGTGCGGAAGCGGTGAAGCGCTTTATCGTGGCGCACGCAGGCCTCTGATTCCCTCCCCCTTTCAGGGGGAGGGTTAGGGTGGGGGTGAATTTTCCTCCTAACCCCCATCCCGCCCTTCCCCCTGAAAAGGGGAAGGGGTTTTGGTGTGTTGAATGACCAATCTCATCCGTCTCGTCGCCTGTTTTCTCCTCGGCATGGCACTGCGGCATGGCGGGCGCCTGCCGGAGAGCGCCCCCGCTACACTCAACAGCTTCATCATCCACATCTCGCTACCGGCGCTGACCCTGCTCTATATCCACGACATCCACCTCACGCCGGCCTTCGCCTACGTTGCTGCCATGGCGTGGCTGCATTTCTGCCTCGGGGCGGGCTTCTTCTGGCTGGCCGGCCGAATTCTGAAACTG
>JAUYSN010000347.1 GCA_030696235.1 Sulfuricella sp.
GAGCAGGGGGTGGCGCCGCAACCTGGGGATGTCGGCGGGGTCGATCAGGAGCTTGAGTTCGACTTCGGTGTTGTCCATGTTTTTGAGTAATCAGCCTAAAAACGGCATTCCACCGCAAAGGACGCTAAGGTTCGCAAGGTAAGGCAATGAGTTAATGAATTATTTTTCACCACCCATCGGGTAAGCAGATTAAGTTATTCAAGTCCTTGAATTCCTTTGCGTCCCTTGCGTCCTTTGCGGTTCAACTGCTTTTTCTAGGATTATTCAAGCCAGTCCAGCAGCGGCTGCCATTGCTCCAGGTCCCTGACGGCGCGCGACGGCGCCATATCGAACAGGCTCAGGCCCTCGCCGGCGGCCTGGACGTAGATTTGCGCATCGCGCAGCAGGGTCAGCACCGGAAAACCGGCTTCATCGAGGAACGCGGAGAGGTCGGCCGCTGCGCGGGTGCGCGCATCCACGCGCATACCGATCATCGCCACTTCGATTTTTGCCTTGCGTACCGCTTTCTCTGCGCGCAGTTCTTCAAGAAAATTCCGCGTTGCTTCCATGTCGAATGCGGACGGCTGCACCGGCACGATCACGCGCTCGGCGCGCTTGAGCGCATTGGTCAGCTTGTCGCCGTGCATGCCTGCGGGGGAATCCACCACCAGCCAGTCCGGCCTGGTTTCGCCCATGGACTTCTTGTCGAGCTGACTGTTCCAGCCGCGAATGGCGGGCAGAAATTCCGCCCGGCGATCCAGCCAGTCGCTGGCGGAACGCTGGCGGTCGAGGTCGACCAGCAGCACGCGCCCGCCCTGACTGGCGAAATAGCCCGCGAGATTCGTCGCCAGCGTGGTCTTGCCGCTGCCGCCCTTGGGATTGGCGATCAATATGGTTTTCATAGAAATTCAGGCGACATCACTGCTTTCAGAATGGTTTGGGGCTCATCCTGGCGAGTGCGATTGCTGAACCACCACACTGCGCCCTTCTTTATATTCCAGCTTTCTTGCGCGTTGGCGAGCAGGTAGGCCGCCACCTCCCCCAGCATCGGCTGATGGCCCACCACGACCACCGCTCCCTTGGCATCCGGCCAGCCGGCGGCGCCTAACAGGCCGGCCACGGATGCGCCTGGCCCCACCTCCTTGACGATGATTCCATCCCGCGTCAGCGCCGCAGCAGTCTGCCGGGTGCGCGTGGTCGGGCTGACGAGAATGCGCGCCCCCTCCGACAGATGCGCCTTCAGCCACTCCGCCATCTTCGCCGCCTGCTTTTCCCCCTTGACGGTCAGCTTGCGCCCCTCGTCGGGGAAGCCGTCTTCGGTTTCGGCATGACGCCACAGAATCAGATCCATATTCACATCCCATTTATAGCCAATTGATTCAGAGTATAAGATACTGGGCAAAACCGGGCTATCACGCTGCCGGAATTTTTTGCAACGGAAAGGGCAAACCGATGACCTCTTTGCCGCAAGGCGGCCTCGAATCTTTGCAGATTTTCATCACCAGTCTTGCCATCGGCTTGCTGATCGGCCTGGAACGGGAGCGCAGCCCGGCAGCCAAGGCCGGCCTGCGCACCTTTGCCCTGGTGGCGCTGTTCGGCACGCTGTGCGCCATGCTCGCCGCCACGACCGGTTTCATGTGGCTGCTGGCGGCCGGTCTGGCTGCGGTGGCAATCCTGATCGTGTCCGCCTATTTCGGCGCGCCCTCCGCTGAAGGCGACCCCGGCACCACGACCGAAATCGCCCTGCTGGTGTGTTACGGACTGGGTGCGCTGATTTGGTTCGGCTTCTCCATGCTGGCGATCATGCTCGCCATCGCCACCACCGTGCTGCTTTATTATAAGCCGGAGCTGCACGGCATCACTCAGCGCCTGGAGCGGCGCGACCTGCTCTCCATTTTGCAGTTCGCCGTGCTGTCCTTCGTCATTCTGCCGATCCTGCCGGACCAGAGCTACGGCCCTTACCAGGCGCTCAACCCCTACAACATCTGGCTGATGGTGGTGCTGATATCCGGCATCAGCCTTTCCGGCTACATCGCGCTGCGTCTGATTGGGCCGCGCTACGGCGCCCCCTTGCTCGGCCTCATGGGCGGCCTGGTGTCCAGCACCGCCACCACCCTGATTTACGCGCGCCACGGCAAAATCAATGAAGACCTGTCCAGGCTGGCGGTGCTGGTGATCCTGCTCGCCAACCTGGCGGTGATCGTCCGCCTCGGCGTGGTGAGCGCAGTGGTGGCGCCGGCGATCCTGCCCACCTTGCTGCCGGTCCTGGGCGGCGGACTGGCCCTGGGTCTGCTCGCCACCGCACACGGTTGGCGCCAGCTAAGCACAGGAAAAGAGCTTCCCATACCGGAGATGAAAAATCCCGCCGAAATCCGCACTTCCCTGGCCTTCGGACTACTCTATGCGGCCGTGCTGTTTTTCTCCGCCTGGCTCTCCGATTATGCCGGCAGCAAGGGGCTTTATGCCGTCGCAGTGGCCTCCGGGCTGACCGACGTGGACGCCATCACCCTTTCCAGCCTGCGACTGTTCTCCCTCGGCCGGCTGCAACCGGAGCAAGCCGTTACCGCCATTACCCTGGCCTTGATCGCGAACCTGTTCTTCAAATTCGGCCTGGTGGCCTTCATCGGTGGCGCCACCCTGGCACGGCGCTGTTTATGGGGTATGTTGGCAATCGCACTAGGCGCGGGAATTGCTTTGTCAGTCGTGTAAAAAACAAATTTATCCCGGATTGTCCATTAGAGCCAAAACACCGCTGTAGGAGCGGCGCCCTCGCCGCGATTTTCGACCGCATTCGCGCCGGGGGCGGCGCTCCTACATGTACGAGCATTCCAATGGACAATCTGGGTTTATTCAATGAAAAAAACAATTCAAGCCACAGAGGGCACAGAGATGGCGCAGGCTTTCGAGATTCCCGAGTGTTACCAAGCGGTTAAGAACACCGCCACAGGCAGCCCACTGATTTTCTCTGTGGACTCTAGTGCCCTCTGTGGCTAACTATTTTTTCTAGCATGATGGACTTGCGACCAGCCCTCGATATCGCCTGCCTGACCGACACCGGCAAGATCCGCTCGCACAACGAGGACAACATCGCCACGAATAATGAAGCCGGCTTCGTCATCCTGGCCGATGGCATGGGCGGCTACAATGCCGGCGAGGTAGCCAGCGGCATTGCCGTGACGATGCTGGCGGACGGCCTGAAAACAGCACTGCATGCCGGACTGCCGGAACAGGGTCCGGGTCCGTTGGTCAAAAGTGAAATCGAAAAAACCAACGGTGCGATCTACCAGACGGCACAAAGCCAGCCACAGTTCTCGGGGATGGGCACCACACTGATATGCGCGCTGTTCCACGACAACCGCATCACAGTGGCTCATGTCGGCGATTCGCGGCTGTACCGCTACCGGCAAAAGGGAACCGAACCAGCGCAGCTCGAGCAGATTACGCGCGACCATTCCCTGCTGCAGGAGCAGATCGACAGCGGCATGATCAGCCGGGAGGAAGCGCGACTGTCCAGCAACAAGAATCTGGTAACGCGCGCACTCGGCATCGACCCCACGGTGGATGTGGAGGTCCAGAAGCACGAAGTTCTGCCCGGTGACGTCTATCTGCTGTGCTCCGACGGGCTCAACGACATGGTCGGCAACGAGGAAATCCAGCTGACCCTGAGCGTGCTCGGCACCAACCTCGAACTGGCAGCGCGACAACTGGTGCAAATGGCCAACGACAATGGCGGACGGGACAATGTTTCGGTTATTCTGGTGAGGATATTGCGTAATTTTCCAGCCAGGCGCGGCATTTTTTCCTGGCTTTCCGCG
>JAUYSN010000350.1 GCA_030696235.1 Sulfuricella sp.
ACCTTTTATTCATGAGTGGATTTGCGAATGTCATGAAAATAGTCCAAAGGCACTCTTGGGATATCAGCCCGACTGAGGCGATTGCCATCCAGCAGCAACTGCGCGGCGAGGTAGTGAGGGAAGACCGGCTCGGTACGGTGCGCCATGTGGCGGGGGTGGACGTGGGTTTTGAGGAAGGCGGCGCGATCACTCGCGCCGCAGTGGCGGTGCTCGGCTTTCCTTCGCTCGAAGTGGTGGATCATGCCATTTTTCGCACCCCCACCCGTTTTCCCTATGTGCCGGGGCTGCTGTCTTTCCGTGAGGTGCCCGCGGTGATCGGAGCGCTGGAGAAGCTGACCGTCATCCCCGACCTGCTGCTGTGCGACGGGCAGGGTATCGCCCATCCGCGCCGTTTCGGTATTGCCAGCCACCTCGGCCTGCTGTGCGGCATTCCCTCCATCGGCGTGGCCAAAACCCGGCTGATCGGTGAGCATGTCGATCCGCCCGACCAGCGCGGCGCATTCGTGCCTCTGCTCGATCATGGCGAAACCATCGGCGCGGTGTTGCGCAGCCGATCCGGCGTGAAGCCGCTGTACATCTCCATCGGTCACCGCATCAGCCTGGCGACGGCGCTTGACTATGTCATGGCCTGCGTCACCCGCTACCGCCTGCCGGAGACGACGCGCTGGGCGCATCGTCTGGCTTCCGGGCCGGCGGTCGAATGATAAAAAAGGTGGCCAGAACGGCCAGGGCGAACAGCACATACGCCAGCGTGAATACCCATTCCGGCAGGTCGTAGAAGATCAGGCGACCGACCCAGCGCTGCATGAAGCTGCCTTCTTCAGTTCCGGCCTTGCGCAGGAAATCTTCCCACACGGTAAGCGGACAGGCCATGCCGACGAGGGATTCAGCCGTTACGAAGAGGATGGCGGCAAGATGCGCGACGCGGAAGCGGAGGTTGCGCACCCAGACCCAGCCGAGCGCGGCGCCGGCCCAGATGGCGAGCAAACCGCCCACCACGAACAGCACGAAAAGAAAGTGGACGATCAGGACTGCGTCGGCCAGCATCGCCATGAGTTAACTAAACGGCAGCAACCCAATCGCTGGCCAGATTGTAGTCGTCGAACACCCGGGTTTCAGCAGGAGTGAACAGGCTGGTCAGCCAGGTACTCCAGGCGATCCATTGGCTATCGGTGACCACGGCGATTTTCCACAGGTCGAAGCGGTGCTCGCGGGCAAACTTGATTTCTTCCCAGGCAACATCCACGGTGAGTCTGGCCATGTCGCGCAGATCGAACAGCAGGTTGACCCGACCCTCGAACTTGATCTTGTACATGACTGCCTCTTCCAGCTCCTTGAAGTCGGCGAGGGTGAACTGACCCAGCACGGCGGCGTTGACGAGGTGGCTCCGGACTTCGATGGTGATCATGGCTTACCCTTCAGAGATGGCGTTCTTTATACTATAGCAAACCGTCTATACGGCAGGAAGACGGGGCACCACGCGGGAGGCGAGAACGCCGCTCAGGATGATCAGGGCTATCCCCAGCCAGCTGGTCAGGGACAGGATTTCCTGCCACAGCAGGATGCCCCACAGGCTGGCGAATACGACGGTGCTGTAGGCCAGGCTTCCGACCACCAGCGTGTCGCCTTCGCGATAGGCGCGGGTCATGGCGAGCTGCGCCAGGGTGGCGGTGGTGCCGAGGCCGAGCAGGAGCAGGAAATTCCGCGGTGAAACGGGATGGAAGGAGTGAACTCCCATCCAGATACCGCCGCCAAAGGTGCAGGTCAGGGTGAAATAGAACACGATCCGCCATTCCGGTTCGCCCATCTGTCCCAGCTGCTTGACGTTGATATAGGCGATGGCGGCGAAAAAACCGGAGGCCAGCCCCATCAGTCCTGCGACCAGCTGTTCCTGGTGCAGGGTGGGGCGCAGCAGCAGCACCACGCCGGCAAAGCCGAGCAGGGTGGCCAGCAATAGCGGCAGGTGCGGGCGTTCTTTCAGGATCAGCACGCTGAGAAAGGCGAGGAACAGCGGCGCAGTGTAGTTGAGCGTCACCGCAGTGGCCAGTGGTAGCCGGGTGATGGAATAAAAGAACAGCATCAGCGCAGCGAAGCCGGATAGCCCGCGCCACAGGTGCACTTTCCAGTGAGGCGTGGCGACGCTCATGCCCTGGCTTTTGATGATCAGAAAAATGATCAGCAGGCCGAACAGGGAGCGGTAGAACACCAGCTCGGCGCTGGAAAAAAACTCCGCGCCAAGCTTGACGAACACCCCCATGCAGCCGAACAGGAAGCCGGCTACGAGCATCCATGCGGATTTTAGTTGTGGAAGTTTGGGCATGGGTTATATCGGATTGTCCATTGGAATACTCGTGCATGTAGGAGCGCCGCCCTCGGCGCGAATGCGGCCGAAAATCGCGGCGAGGGCGCCGCTGCCACGGCGGTGTTTTGGCTCTAATGGATAATCTGGGTTTATGTTGTGCAATTCATGGCGAAGTAGTTTATCCCGGATTTGCCGTCAGGCCTGAAGTTAAAGCTGCGGGCCGCTTTGCGTCTGTCCGAAGGGGCCGCAAGCCGCGCGGAGATTGACCTGAGACCGCAATATGCGGTATTTTAACCCTTTTTAGAGTGCGGCAAGTAATGAGCAAAGCTTCAAAATCACCGACCTTCGAAAGCGCACTCGCCGAGTTGGAAAATATCGTCGCCACCATGGAAGCGGGCCAGTTGCCGCTGGAGCAGCTTCTGTCGGCCTACAAGCGCGGTGCGGAGCTTCTCCAGTTCTGTCAGCAGGCGTTGCAGGATGCGCAGCAGCAGGTGCGCATCCTCGAAGCGGGCAGCTTGCAGAATTTCGTCGCCGACGCGGATAAAACCAGTGCAGACAATGATTGATTTTCAGGCATGGGCCGCAGCCCTGCAGCAGCGCATGGAAGGCGTGCTGTCCGACGTGCTGCCGCAGCCCTCGATTGCGCCGCAGCGCCTGCATCAGGCGATGCGCTATGCCGTACTCGGCGGCGGCAAGCGCATCCGCCCTTTGCTGGCTTTCGCTGCCGGTGAAGTGGCCGGCGCCGATCCGCAGCGCGTCGATACGGCTGCGGCTGCGGTCGAACTGATCCACGCTTATTCCCTGGTGCACGACGACCTGCCGTGCATGGACGATGACAGCCTGCGGCGCGGTAAGCCTACCTGCCACCTCGAATATGACGAGGCCACTGCGCTACTGGTGGGCGATAGTCTGCAAACCCTGGCGTTTCAGCTCCTGGCGGACCGCCCGTTGGCAGATGCTCCCGCAGTGCAGCTGGAAATGGTGAAGATTCTTGCCGTGGCCGCCGGTTCGCGCGGCATGGCCGGCGGCCAGGCGATTGACGGCGAAAGCGTCGGCAAGACGCTGTCCCTGCCGGAACTGGAATTCATGCACATC
>JAUYSN010000487.1 GCA_030696235.1 Sulfuricella sp.
ATGCATTGATCACCGCGGTCACGCCACCGGACTGGGCATAAAAAGCGTTCTTCTTCGCCATATCTTTAGACTCCCTACTAATAATTATTGATTCTGCTGACGCTTCGCTTCGTGGTCGGCCTGGAGCTTGAGCAGAGTCACCACGCAATCGAGCAGGTCATCGTATTCCGCCTTGCCGGTGCCGTACTGCTCGCGCGCCGAATAGAAGAACTGGCAGCGGTAACGATTATCGCCAACCTTGGATATCACGAAACCGGCGCCCTGCTCCTTCCACACCATCGCGGGGCAAATCGTCAAATCCGGCACGGCGGGATCAAGACGCAATTCGACGTCGGCCAACTGCACCTCTACCGGCCTGCCATAGCGCTCCTTGAGAGTGGCCTCGACCACCCAGCGCTCGGAATCGGTGATGTCGGGGACGCCGCTCATGCTGAATCGATTAACCCAATGCGGCAAAAATGGCGTCGCGGATCTGATCCACTTTGCCGATGCCGGAAACCTTGACGCACTTGGGTGCGCCGGCCGCGCCGGAAGCGGCCCAGTCGGAGTAGTACTTGACCAGCGGCTCGGTCTGGGCATGGTACACGTCCAGACGCTTCTTCACGGTTTCTTCCTTGTCGTCGTCGCGCTGGATCAGGTCTTCGCCGGTGACGTCATCCTTGCCGGCCACTTTAGGCGGATTGAAGATGACATGGTAGGTGCGGCCGGAAGCCAGGTGGGCGCGGCGGCCGGACATGCGCTTGACGATTTCTTCGTCGGGAACGTCGATCTCGACCACGTAGTCGATCGGCACGCCGGCGGCCTTCATCGCGTCGGCCTGCGGAATGGTGCGCGGGAAGCCGTCGAACAGGAAACCCTTGGCGCAATCCGCTTCCTGGATGCGGTCCTTGACCAGACCGATGATGATTTCATCCGACACCAGACCGCCCGCGTCCATGATCTTCTTGGCAGCAATGCCCAGCTCGGTGCCGGCCTTGACCGCAGCGCGCAGCATGTCGCCGGTGGAAATTTGCGGAATGCCGTATTTTTCCTTGATGAAAGTAGCCTGAGTGCCTTTGCCGGCGCCAGGGCCGCCCAATAGAATCAAACGCATAAAACCTCCCGTTATTGTATGTTTGTGGTTTGACCGGGCGCATTCCCGGCCAAATAAACTTTTACCCAGATCGTCGTCAAGGATATTCAAAAACTCTTACATATGCACATTCAAATTTTGTATCCGCCCATAAAACTAGTTAAGGAGTTTCCTTACCCTTTGCAGATCCTCCTCGGTATCCACGCCCGCAACCGGCGCCTGTTCAACCACTGCAACGACGATGCGGTAGCCGTGCCACAGCGCGCGCAGCTGCTCCAGCGCCTCGAACTGCTCGATGGCGGCAGGCTGCAGCTGTTTGTAAATTTTCAGGAACGAGGTGCGATAGGCATAGATACCGATATGGCGATAGGCAGGCAACCCCTCGGGGAGTGATGAGTGAGGGGTGATGAGTGAGGGGTTCGGCCAAGCGTCCCGCGCCCAGGGAATCGGGGCACGGCTAAAATACAGCGCATGACCATCACGGTCGGTCACCACCTTGACGATATTCGGATTGAACAGGTCGGCGCAATCATGGATGGCGTGGCAGGCGGTGGAAATCGCCGCCCCGGGATGGTCGTGAAGATGTTGCGCCACCGCGCGGATCAGCGACGGTTCGATCAGCGGCTCGTCACCCTGCACGTTGACCACGATCTCGTCGTCCCCCCAGCCGCGTTGACTTGCCACCTCGGCAATGCGATCGGTGCCGGAGGGATGGTCGGGTGAAGTCATGCAGACCTGGTGACCCCGGGCGCGCACGGTGTCGGCGATGCCCTGGTGGTCAGTCGCCACCCAGACCTCATCAGCACCGCTCTCCAGAGCGCGTTCGACCACATGCAACACCATCGGGCGACCGCCGATGTCGAGCAGCGGCTTGCCGGGCAAACGGGTGGAGGCGAAGCGGGCGGGGATGACGACTTTGAAGTTCATGGCGAGTAGTAGCGAATAGCGAGTGGCGAGTGGCGTATCCGCGCACAGTGTGCGAGACGACTCAGCGACTCGCCACTCGCGACCGACTACTAGCTAAATTTCTTCCTCCGGCGGCAGCTTGCGCGCCTCATCCTCCAGCATCACCGGAATGTCATCACGAACCGGGTAAGCCAGGCGGCAGGGCTTGCAAACCAGCTCCTGCTCGGCTTTTTTGTAGACCAACGGCCCCTTGCACAACGGGCATACCAGAATTTCAAGCAGCTTGGCGTCCATCAATATCCCTCAATTTTTGTAGCATTGTTTGTCCGAAAGCCGGCGGCAGAATGGCTTCCACCGCCAGCGCCCAAACCCGTTCGTCGGCGAAACCGGCGCATTTGACCGCATCCTTCTCGGTCATCAGCAACGCATCGGCATCACCGTAATCCAGATCCTGCGGCCGAAAGACGCAATGATCGGGGAAAGCGTGTTCCTCGAATGCCAACCCAAGCCTGCGCAAATGAGCGAAAAACCGTTGCGGGTTGCCGATACCGGCCACGGCATGAAGCTTCTTGCCGCCAAAATCGGCTGCTCTGGCACTCATTTCCGGCTGGCGCAGATTACAAAACACCTCGCCTTCCAGGCTCATTTCAAACTCGTTACGCAGCGGTATGGTTGCCTTCAGGCTGCCGCCGTTCACCACCACCGCATCCACCGACCTGAGGCGAGAAACACCTTCACGCAATGGACCCGCGGGCAACAACCAGCCATTCCCGAATTTGCGCTCCCCGTCCACCACCACGATTTCCAGATCGCGGTCGAGGCGGTAATGCTGCAGACCATCGTCGCTCACCAGCACGTCGCACTCAGTATGCGCTCGCAGCAAAGCGTTTCCTGCCGCCACCCGGTCGCGGCCGACCCATACCGGACAGCCGCTTTTTCTCGCCAGCAGCAGCGGTTCATCGCCCACTACCGCCGGGTCACTGCGGACTTCAACCGCCACCACGCCCTGAGTGCCACCCCCGTAACCGCGACTGACAATGCCGGGATGGTAGCCCTGTTGCCGCAGAAAATCAGCCAGCCAGAGCACCAGCGGAGTTTTTCCGGTACCGCCGACGCTGATATTGCCGACCACGATCACCGGCACCGGCAACCGGATAGCGCGCAGCAGTCCGGCGCGGTAAAGCACTCGACGCAGCGCCGCAACCAGCCCGAACAGGATGCTCAGGGGAAGCAGCACAACATGCCACGGCGTCAGGCCGTACCAAATTTTCTCAAGCCAGCGCACAGGCTTGCCTGAAGTCACTTGGCGGGGGCCGCCTGAGTGGCAAAAGTGATGTGGCTGTAACCCGACAGGCGCGCGGCTTCCATGACATTCACCACCGCCTGGTGGGTCGCCTTGGCGTCGGCATTGATGATAATCACCGGATCCGGCTTGTCCCCCGCGGCACGGCGCAGCGCCAGGCTGAGCGCGGCAGTATCGGTATCAGCCACGGCCGAACCGTTGATCAGGTAACGGCCGCTGGCGTCCACAGCCACGTTGATGGCAGCGGGCTTGTCGGCCGGTTTTTCCGCCTCGGCGGTGGGCAGGTTGATCTGCAATTCGGCAATCTGGGAAAAAGTGGTAGTGACCATCAGAAAAATCAGGATCACCAGCAGCACGTCGATCATCGGGATCAGATTGATCTCGGGGTCTTCCTTGGCCCTGCCGCGCTGAAAATCCATTTATTTCCGCTCGCCATGGACGATCTGCACCAGCTTGATCGCCTGCTGTTCCATTTCCAGCACCAGGGTTTCAGCGCGGGAGCGGAAGTAGCGGTAGAAAATCATGCTGGGAATCGCCACGATCAGGCCCATCGCGGTGTTGTACAGCGCCACCGAAATGCCGTGCGCCAGCTCGGCAGGGCTGCCGCCGCTCGGCCTGAGCGCGCCGAAAATCTCCACCATCCCGATCACCGTACCGAACAGCCCGAGCAGCGGGCTCACCGAGGCGATGGTGCCTAGCGTATTGAGCGAAACCAGGAAAGACAAGCCGTATTTCAGGCGGGGTTGCTCGATCTCGTGGGCAACGCGCCGGCCGGTTTCCTCGATCTCTTCCTGCATCACTTCGCGCGAGCTCTTGGTATTCCTCAACCCGGCCGCAAAAATCTGCCCGAGGTAGGAGTGCTTCTCCAGTTGAGCCAGCCTTTCGGCGTTCACCGCATCCTGCTTGACCCATTCCTGCACCTGGGAAAGCAAATCCTTGGGTGCGATCAGGTTGAATGTCCACAAATGCCAGCCGATGATCGTCAAGGAAATAACCGATGCAATGATCAGCGGCCAGATCGGCCAGCCCGCTGCTTGAATAATGGATAACACTCGCCCTTCTCCCTTATAATTCCGGCTGCTAGTTAAACGCCCGTAACTTTAGCCTGCCACAGTGTTTTCAGCAAGTCCGGTTAAGTAGTAGTCCGGTTAAGTAGAGCATCAAGAAAATGGTTTAACTTATTGTCGTGAAGATCATTTATTGACTATCCACAAAGACTGTGGATAACACTGTGGGCAAGTTGTATGCATTTACCCTAACCTGCCCAAGGCAAAAGAGAATTTCACGCCGGTTAAAATTTAACCTTCTGTTTTATTGTTTAAAATCAATCAACTAAAAAATACGCAATCAGCTCATGATGATAGCGATTCGTAATACCCACATACGCCAATCTTGTGGATTAATGTAGAATGGAAAAATGCATTTCGCCCCAGCACTTACAGACGAATCTCCGGTCCTCAGCGTCAGCGAACTGAACCGCCGCGCAAAACAGTTGCTGGAGAGAAATTTCCCGCTGATGTGGATTTCCGGAGAAGTTTCCAATTTCATCGCCGCTGCGTCCGGCCA
>JAUYSN010000495.1 GCA_030696235.1 Sulfuricella sp.
TGCTTGTGCAGGTCGGCAAGACGGAATTCTGCCTGCTTGCCATCCTCCAGGTCAAAGAGACGGAATCGCTCGAAATCCGACACCAGAATGTAACGGGGCAGGTCGCGTTCTGCGATCCCATCGAAATAATCCGTGGCTTGCGTGAAGGCGCGGTTCAAATCCTGGCCACGGCTCTTGTGCTCGATCAGCAGCACGCCTTTCCAGAAGGCATCGATACGGCCCTGCCGGAGTTTCTCCCCTGCACGGGCAAGCTGCACCTGCTTCTCGAACACCGCCACGCGCTTGCGCTCAATGCCGAATACCGCGAAGAAATCGTTCCAGAAGCTTTGCGCCTCGGCGCGCTCCGAACCTTCAGCCTCCCATTTACGCGAAAATTCGAGGGCGCGGCTTCTTATTTCATTCCAGGATAAAGGCATGGGTTCACACCGCCCCGGCTTCTTTTGCCTGCTGATCAGCATGGTAGCTCGACCTCACCATCGGCCCGCAGGCGGCATTGGAAAAGCCCATTTCATCCGCCGCCGCAGCGAATCGGTCGAACTGGGCTGGCTCGACGAAGCGCACCACCGGCAGGTGATGCCGGGTCGGCTGCAAATACTGGCCGATGGTCAGCATCTCGACGCCGTGAGCGCGCAGATCGCGCATCACTTCCAGGATTTCCTCGTCGGTTTCGCCTATCCCCACCATCAGGCCGGACTTGGTGGGGATGTGCGGGTAACGCCGCCTGAATTCCTGCAGCAGCTTCAATGAGTGGGCGTAATCGGCGCCGGGGCGGGCCTGTTTGTAAAGACGCGGCACGGTTTCCAGGTTGTGGTTGAGAACGTCGGGCAGGTCGACCGCCAGCGCGTCCAGCGCGGTATCGAGCCGGCCGCGGAAATCCGGCACCAGGGTCTCGATGCGGGTGTGCGGGGACTGCTCGCGGGTGGCGCGGATGCAGGCGGCGAAGTGGCCGGCGCCGCCATCGCGCAGGTCGTCGCGGTCGACGCTGGTGATGACCACGTACTTCAGCCCCATCACCGCGACCGATGCGCCGATCTGCTCAGGCTCCTCAACTTCGGGCGGCAGCGGCGTGCCGTGGGCGACATCGCAGAACGGGCAGCGGCGCGTGCACAGGTCGCCCAGGATCATGAAGGTGGCGGTGCCGTGGCTGAAGCATTCGCCGATATTGGGGCAGGACGCTTCCTCGCACACGGTATGCAGGTTGCGGCTGCGCAGGATCTGTTTGATCTCCTGGTATTTAGCCGAGGTCGGCGCCTGGGCACGTATCCAGCTCGGCTTGCGCAACGGCTCGGATGGGACGATCTTGATCGGGATGCGCGCGGTTTTCGCAGCGCCTGTTTGTCTGTTTTCAGCCATTGTTTATCCTGTAAAAAGCTGTTGAACCGCAAAGGACGCAAGGGACGCTAAGGAATTCAAGGACATGAACAACTTAATCCGCTTACCCGATGGGTGATGCGGAATAACTCATTAACCCCTTGTTTCGCCTAGAGGCGCCTACTTTTGGTACCTTGCGAACCTTAGCGTCCTTTGCGGTGAAATGCCGTTTTTAGATTTATTCCTAAAGCTCGCCACAGAGGGCACAGAGGGCACAGAGAAAACCTCTGTGTGCTCTGTGGCTAAAGATTTTTACGCAAGTGCTCCACCAGTTTCTCGCCAAGCGTTTCTATACCATCCTGAATGCCAACATTACGGGTCTGCGTCACTGCCAGCCCTTCGTAACCGCAGGGGTTGATCGCCGCGTACGGGGACAGATCCATGTCTACGTTCAGGCACAGGCCGTGGTAACAGCAGCCATTCTTGATGCGCAGCCCAAGCGCGGCGATCTTGGCGTTGCCGACATAGACACCCGGCGCCTTGTCGCGCCGCTCGGCCTTGATGCCATATCCCGCCAGCAGGTCGATCACCGCCTGCTCCATGCGCCGCACCAGCTCCTTGACGCCGATATTGCGCCGCTTCAAATCCAGCAGCAGGTAGACGACGATCTGCCCCGGCCCATGGTAGGTGATCTGGCCGCCGCGGTCGATCTTCACGACCGGAATATCGCTGGCGCGCAGCAGGTGCTCCGGCTTGCCCGCCAAGCCCAGGGTATAGACCGGCGGATGCTCAAGCAGCCATAGTTCGTCGGGAGTATCCGGCCCGCGCGTGGCGGTGAAATCCTGCATCGCTTGCCAGATCGGCAGGTATTCGACCCGGCCCAGATGCCTAGTGATGGGTGATGGGTAATGGGTGATGGGTAAGGCGCGCCTCGCTACCGGATTGTTTTCCACCCATTCCTCATTACCCATTCCTCATCACCCCCTACAACGCCATCGACACCATCGGGTGACCGCTGATCTCGCGATACAGGTCATCGAGCTGGACCTGGGAAACAGCGGTAATGGTGCAGGTCAGGGAAACGTACTTGCCGGTACTGCTGGCCTTCATTTCCATGCTCACGGCGACGAAATCCGGCGCGTGGCGCAGCACGATTTCCAGCATGGCATCGGCGAAACCCTCCCTCGCTTCGCCCATGATCTTGACGGGAAAGGCACAGGGAAATTCGAGCAGGGTGGTGCGTTCTTCGGTCATCTTATAAACCCAGGTTGTTCATAGAGCCAAAACACCGTTGTAGGAGCGG
>JAUYSN010000497.1 GCA_030696235.1 Sulfuricella sp.
CAGGAGCCATGCCGCTTGCGGTAATGCTCCAGAAAGCGCGCGATGCGGCCGATGGCCTCGGTGAGGTCATCCACGTTGGGCAGGAACACCACCCGGAAATGGTCGGTATTGGGCCAGTTGAAGCCGGTGCCCTGGACCAGCAGTACCTTCTCCTCGAGCAGCAGTTCGAGGATGAATTCCTGGTCATCGGCAATCGGGTACATCTTAGTGTCGAGCCGGGGGAACAGATACATTGCGCCCTGCGGCTTGACGCAGGACACACCGGGGATATCCGACAGCAGCTTCCAGGCCACGTCGCGCTGCCTGGCGAGGCGACCGCCGGGCGCGACCAGATCGTTGATACTCTGGTAGCCGCCGAGTGCGGTCTGAATGCCGTACTGCGCCGGCACATTGGAGCACAGGCGCATCGAGGCGAGCATGGTCAGCCCCTCGATATAGTCCTGAGCATGACGCTTTTCGCCCGAGACTATCAGCCAGCCAGCGCGATAGCCGGCGGCGCGGTAGTTCTTCGACAGCCCGTTGAAGGTGACGAACAGCACATCGTCCGCCAGCGAGGCGATCGAAGTGTGGGTCGCGCCATCGTACAAGACCTTGTCGTAGATCTCGTCGGCGTAGATGATCAGCTGGTGCTGGCGGGCGATCTCGACGATCTCCTGCAGCAACGCCACCGGATACAGCGCACCGGTCGGGTTATTCGGATTGATCAGGACGATGGCGCGGGTATTCGGACCGATCTTGCCGCGGATGTCGTCCAGGTCGGGCAGCCAGCCCGCCTGCTCGTCGCAGATGTAGTGGCGCGGCACGCCGCCCGCCAGGGTCACTGCCGCGGTCCACAGCGGGTAGTCAGGAGTCGGCACCAGCACTTCATCGTCGGTATTCAACAGCGCCTGCATCGCCATCACGATCAGTTCGGATACGCCGTTGCCGATGTAGATGTCCTCCATCTGCACATCGCGGATCTTCTTTTCCTGGGTGTAGTGCATGATCGCCTTGCGCGCGGCGAACAGCCCCTTGGAATCGGAATAGCCGGAGGCATTGGGCAGGTTGTGGATCACGTCCTGGAGGATTTCCTCCGGCGCTTCGAAGCCGAACGGTGCCGGATTGCCGATGTTGAGCTTGATGATGCGGTGACCGTCCTCCTCCATCTGCCGGGCGCGCGCCATCACCGGGCCACGGATGTCGTAGCAGACGTTGGCGAGCTTGCTGGATTTGAGTACGGGTTGCATGGCTTCGAGCCCCTTTTTGTGCCGGCGACGTAGTCGCTCCACAGAATGCGCTTAAAAGGTATAATCTTACCCGACCGTCCCTTGTCCCGCAAATGGAGGCCCACCTTGAAGTTCCATCTGGCTGATGCTGCCGGCTTAAACCTTTTTACCGGCTACGACACCGATTATGTCGCGGTCAACCATCAACACTATCAAGCCAGCCTGATCGTGCTGCCGGATCTCATCGTCGAAATATGGCCGCCGCAAAGCTTCGCAGCGCTGGAGGCTGCCCATTTCGAGGCCATTCTGGAATTCATGCCGGAGATCGTACTGCTGGGCACCGGCAGCACCCTGCGCTTTCCTCACCCCCGCCTGACGGAGGCACTGATCCGGGCGCATATCGGCGTGGAGGTGATGGACACCCCTGCGGCCTGCCGCACCTACAACATCCTTGCGTCCGAGGGCAGAAAGGTGGCAGCTGCGCTGCTGTTGAGTCTGTAGGCTGGGGTAAGCGTAGCGCACCCCAGCAGGAGCGGGAGTCAAATCGCCGGGGTTCGGTTCCCTCACCCCAGCCTACGGGTTAGAGGCAGAATATCCAGGAAGCTGCCGATGGCGTCGAATTCCGCCACATCCTTGGCCGGCAGTTGCGTGTCCGGCCGATGTACCGCGAGCAGATGGGCGATGCCGTAATCCCGCGCCGAGCGCAGCACCGGCAGGCTGTCGTCCACCAGCAGCGTGGTGATGGGGTCATAGCGCTCGACGGCCTGGAGCCTGTCCCAGAACTCGGGATGCTCCTTGGGCACGCCGATGTCGTGGGCACAAATCACCGCGTCGAAATAGCCGTCGAGACGGGTTTTGCGCATTTTCAAGGCCAGGCTTTTATGGTGAGCGT
>JAUYSN010000498.1 GCA_030696235.1 Sulfuricella sp.
GGGCCGACCGGTGCCGGCAAGAGCACCTTGCTGAAACTGGTTGCCGCAATCGAGAAACCCTCGTCCGGCAGCGTGGTGGTGAGCGGCCAGAACGTCGGCAAGCTGCGCCGCAGCGCCGTTCCCTTCCTGCGCCGCAACTTCGGCCTGATCTTCCAGGACCACAAACTGCTCTTCGACCGCAACGTGCTGGAAAACGTCATCCTGCCGCTTGATATCGCCGGTCTGCCGCGCGCCGAAAGCATGAAGCGCGCCCGCGCCGCACTCGACAAGGTGAAACTGCTGGGACTGGAAAAGGCGAACCCGATTTCCCTTTCCGGCGGCGAGCAACAGCGCCTGTGCGTGGCTCGGGCGATCGTCAACCGCCCGGCCATCGTGCTGGCCGACGAGCCAACCGGCAATCTCGACGCCGATTATGCCGGCGAAATCATGGAAATGTTCAAATCCTTCAACCAGGTTGGCGTCACCCTCCTGATCGCCACCCATGACGAGTCGCTGATCACACGCTACAGCAGCCGGGTGTTACACCTGAAGCAGGGAGAGCTATTAGTATGATGAACTGGCTCAGCCAACACCGCCTCGCCCTGGGGCTGATCATCGGCCGCTTCGCCCATGCGCCTTTTTCCAGCCTGCTTGCCATGATCGTCTTTGGCGTCACGCTCAGCCTGCCACTTGGCCTTTATACGCTGATCGAAAACATCAAGGTTGTTGCCGGCAACGTCAGACTGGAGCCCCAGATCACAGTGTTCCTGTCCCCTGGCGCAGATGCCGACAGCGCCAGGCAGGTCGAGTCGCGGCTGAAGAAGCTCAATGCCATCAAACAATTCCGCTTCATCCAGCGCGACCAGGCGTTGCAGGAGCTGCTGCAAAGCACGGGGCTTGTAGACGTGGCGGCGGGACTGGAACGGAACCCGCTACCGGACGCCTTCGTGATCGAACCCAAAAGCATCAACCCTGATGAGCTCGAAAATCTGCGCAACGATCTGATGAAGTTGCCCAAAGTGGACAAGGCACTGCTGGACACAGCCTGGGCAGAGCGCCTTAACGCCATGGTGCGCCTCGGCCGCGATGTCACCATGATTCTTGCCGTCCTGCTCGGTTTTGCCCTGGTGGTGATCACCAGCAATACCATCCGTCTGCAAATCCTGTCACAGCGCGAAGAAATCGAGATCAGCACGCTGATCGGCGCGACCGACGCCTTCATCCGCCGCCCCTTCCTTTACCATGGAGCACTTCAGGGCTTGGGCGGCGGCCTCGCCGCCTGGCTCATCGTCAGTCTTGGCCTGCAACTGCTCAACGTCGGCATAGCCGACCTGGCAAAACTCTACGCCGCGCAATTTCGTCTTCTACCCCTAGGCGCCAGCGACATATTCGGCCTGCTGCTGTTTGCCTCCCTGCTCGGCTGGCTCGGGGCATTCCTGGCGGTAGGGCGGCATTTGCGCCGGATCGAGGCTAGCGCAAACGCCGGCTAAATCCGCCGCCATGACCGGCGCCCGAATTTTACGGGTTCAATCTAGAAAAAGCAGTTAGCCACAGAGAACACAGAGAAAAATCATCAGGTTGCCGGCCATAGTGTGTTCACTCAACGGGTGCGCTCGCCCAATACCGTAATCTCTTGAATCTCTGTGAACTCTGTGAACTCTGTGGCTTGCATCTGCGGTTTTCAGGTTCAATGGTCGGGCAACACCATGCCGGACATACCCGGGCAAACACAGCGCGGGTACTCGCGAGAGGTGTCGATGCAGCCGCCATCGGCGTAAACGCCTTGCGGCTCCCGGAGCCGCAGCATGATTCCGAGGATGCGCTCGACCTCCGCCGGGTCATTCATTGAGCTTCGCACCCGCTGTTCGACCACCGTCTCGTCGATCTGCAGCTCGCCGGCCTGATCCCGATAGGTCGCGTTCCGCCAGTGAAACAACTCCAGGCACTTCGACGTCAGCGTGTACGGTTTGTCCCGCTTCCAGAAATTCGTGAACAAGCCGCAACCGAGGTAGAACACCCACGACCCCTCATAGCCCGTCACGTCGGAGGAACTATCGTCGGGGTTGCGAAACCAGAGCCGGTCTCCGGGGACGTAATACTTCACCGGCAAGGGTTCGCTCATGGAACCGTACTCGCGCAGAAAGACTTCGTGGAATTCCCCCGACATGATTGCGCGGGTTTCCCACTGCCGTTGCAGCTGGCGAAACAGTTCGGGGTTGCAGTTCATCAATTCCTGCGCGATGCCGAGCAGAATGACGTACTCGGTCGCCCGGTAACAGGAAAATGAGTACAGCTCGCCCGACACGCCGGGCTGGGTCGCTTTCTGCAGCGCCGTGATCAGGGACTTGCCGGGCAGAATCGTGAATCCGCGGCCCTTGGCATAAGTCCAGTAATCCGCTGGCCGTTCAGCCTCGGTCGTGTGAAAAGCCAGCGCTGTCCG
>JAUYSN010000500.1 GCA_030696235.1 Sulfuricella sp.
GGGCCGAACGACACCATGCTCAAGGCCGGCAAGCCGGTGATCGCGGTGGTTGCAGCCCGCACCGGCGCGGGCAAGAGCACGGTCACGCGCTATTTGCGGGCGGCGCTTGCCGCGTCTGGCCGGAAGGCGGTGGCAGTGCGCCACCCGATGCCCTATGGCCGCTTCGACAAGGCGGTCGAGCGCTACGCCACGACGGAGGACGTGATTCGCTCCGGCATCACCGTCGAGGAAATGGAGGAATACCAGCAGCATGTCGATGAGGGCGGCGTGGTGTTCGCTGGCGTGGATTACGGCCAGGTGCTGGCATGCGCCGAGGCCGAGGGAGAGGTCATTCTGTGGGACGGCGGCAACAACGACATGGCCTTCTACCGGCCCGATCTCACCATTGCCGTGCTTGACCCGCTGCGACCGGGAGATGAGGCGGGGTATTTTCCGGGCGAGGCCAACGTCCGCGCGGCAGACATCATCGTGATCAACAAGGTCAATGCCGCATCCGGGGCTGATGTCGAGCGCACCAGGGCGGCGGCGCATGCGCTCAACCCCGCCGCGCCGGTGGTGTTGATGGCCTCGCAAGCGACGCTGGACCGGCCGGAGCTGGTGCGCGGCAAGAATGTGCTGGTGGTGGAGGACGGACCATCGGTGACGCACGGCGGCCTGCCCGAGGCGGTGGGAGCCTGGGCGGCGCGGCGCCTCGGTGCGAATCTGGTGGATCCACGCCCCTACGCCGTCGGCTCGCTGCGCGAGGTGTATGAAAAATATCCGCAGCTGGGTTCGGTGCTGCCCGCCCTGGGTTACAGCGCCGGGCAGATGGAGGAGCTGCGTCTATCCATCGATCGGGTGCCGTGCGACGCGGTGGTGCTGGGTACGCCGGCCAATCTGGCCGTGGTGGTGGGGATAGCAAAACCGGTGGCGCGGGTCAGGTTCGTGGCCGAAGACGTATCGCACCCCACGTTGCAGGCGCTGGTCCTGGAGCGAATCAAGGCGAGTGGCGGCGCTGCCTGATTTTTCAACTTTTAAGAGCATTTACCGCAAAGGACGCAAAGGATCGCGAAGGAAAGCAATCAGACCGGTCTGGTTTTGTGTATTACTTGATGTTGATTTACCTTGCGTTCCTTTGCGTCCTTTGCGGTGAAAGATTTTAATGAATAGCTCTACAAATGAAAGCGGCGCAGAGCGGCTGCGTATCGACAAGTGGCTGTGGGCGGCGCGTTTTTTCAAGACGCGCTCGCTGGCGGCGGAGGCGGTCGAAGGCGGCAAGGCGCATCTCAACGGGGTGCGCGTCAAGCCGGCGAAAACCGTCAGCATCGGCGATACGCTCGAAATCAGAATAGGTCCGTTCCAGTTCATCGTCGTCGTATGCGGCCTTTCCTCACGCCGCGGCCCGGCCAGCGAGGCGACGAAACTTTACCAGGAAACCGGGGAAAGCCGCTCTGCGCGCGAGGCGCTGGCGGCGCAGTTGAAGGCGGAGGCCATTCATGGCGAAGTGCGCCAGGGCCGCCCCACCAAGCGCGACCGGCGGCATATCGTTCGCTTTACCGGCGATTAAAGCCAAGCAGGTGTAGGGTGCGTCCCACGCACCATTTCGATATGCTGGTGCGCATGGCGCACCCTACCTTGTGCCGGGAAGCTTTTGCAGGTTGCATCCCACGCTTCAAACCAATCATGGTTAAATGCCATATGCCTGAATATCGAAGAGCCAACACCCAGGGTGGCACCTATTTTTTCACCGTTAACACCCACCGGCGGCAACCGCTGTTGACCGATGAAGCGGTAAGAACCGCTCTGCGGGAAGGCATAGCCCAGACCCGAGCGGCATATCCGTTCCGGGTGCTGGCCTGGGTGCTGTTGCCGGATCACCTGCATTGCATCTGGACGCTGCCGGAAGGCGATGCGGATTTCGCCAAACGCTGGGGTATGATCAAACGCCACGTCAGCCGCCAATGCGGCAATCAGTTGAATCGGGAAGAATGGCTCAGCGCTTCGCGGCGCAAGCGGGGCGAAAGCAGCCTGTGGCAAAGGCGCTACTGGGAGCACCAGATTCGGGATGAGGCCGATCTACAGCGGCATGTGGACTATATTCACTGGAATCCGATAAAACATGGTCTGGTACAGAAGGTGGCAGATTGGCCTTATTCGACATTTTACCAGTATGTGGCGCGAGGGATTTATTCTCAGGAATGGTGCGGGGATTTTGGGGGAGGGGAAAGTGATGACAGGTTCGGGGAGTAGCGGGTGGGGTTGGTGCGCACGGCGCACCCTACCTTTGTCACACACTAGCGGCAGCGCGAGTGAGGTTGCCTAGAAAATCTCCCGCGTTTCCAGAAATTTGATCTCGGGAAACCGTTCCTGGGTCAGGTTCAGATTGACCCGGTTAGGCGCCAGGTAGACATAATCGTCGGCACCATCCAGCGCGACATTGAAGCCGTGCTTGTCGGCGAGCTTCTTCAATTCCAACTCTGGGCCGCGCAGCCAGCGCGCGGTGGCGACATCGTAAGGCTCGAACAGCACGTCGACCCCGTATTCGAATTGCAGGCGGTGCGCCACCACGTCGAACTGGAGCATGCCGACCGCGCCCAGTATCAGGTCGTTGCTGGCGATGGGCCGGAACAACTGGGTTGCGCCTTCTTCCGCCAATTGGTGCAAGCCTTTCTGCAACTGCTTCATCTTCAGCGGGTTCCTGATCCGGGCGCGGCGGAAGATTTCCGGCGCAAAGGAAGGAATTCCGGTGAATTTCAGGTCCTCGCCTTCGCTGAAGGCATCTCCCAGCTTGATCGTGCCGTGGTTGGGGATGCCGATGATGTCGCCGGCGTAGGCCTCGTCGGCGGTGTTGCGGTCCTGCGCCATGAAGGTGATGGCGTTGCCCACGGTGACCTGCTTGCCGCTGCTGATCTGCTTGAGTTTCATGCCGCGGTCGAAGCGCCCGGAGCAGATGCGGATGAAAGCAATGCGGTCGCGGTGCTTGGGGTCCATGTTGGCCTGGATCTTGAACACGAAGCCGCTGAATTTGGCTTCGTCGGGTTCCACCGCGCGGCTTTGCGCAGGGCGCGCCAGAGGCGCGGGGGAGAGCTCGACGATGGCGTCGAGCAAGGACTGCACGCCGAAGTTGTTCATCGCCGAGCCGAAGAACACCGGCGTCTGCTTGCCGGCAAGATAGGCCTCGCGGTCGAAGGTGTGGGAGGCGCCGCGCACCAGTTCGATATCGATGCGCAACTCGTCGGCCTGGTCGCCGATCAGCT
>JAUYSN010000001.1 GCA_030696235.1 Sulfuricella sp.
CCATCCTCGGCTGCGACGGTGCCGGTGTGGTGGAGAGCGTCGGTACCGACGTGACCCGCTTCAAGCCCGGCGACGAAGTGTATTTCTTCAACGGCGGCATCGGCGGTGAGCCGGGCAATTACGCCCAGTACACCACGGTCCACCAGGACTGTGCCGCCGCCAAGCCGAAGAATTTATCCAGGGTGGAGGCCGCCGCCGTGCCGCTGGTACTGATCACCGCCTGGGAATCGCTTCACGACCGCGCGAAACTCAAGGCCGGCCAGAGCGTGCTGATCCATGCCGCCGCCGGCGGTGTCGGCCATGTGGCGGTGCAGCTCGCGAAGGAAATGGGGCTGCGTGTCGCCGCCACCGTCAGCAACGAAGAGAAGGCGGCCTGGGTCAGCCAGCTCGGGGTGGAGCGGGTGATACGCTATACTCGGGAAGATTTCGTCCAGGCTACCCTGGACTGGACCGGCGGCCGCGGCGTGGATGCGGTGCTCGACAGCGTGGGGGGCGACACCTTCTGCCGCTCCTTCGCCGCCATCAGGATCTACGGCAGGATCGTCACCCTGGTGCAGCCCGAGTGCAGCCCCGCACAGCTCAAGGTGGCGCGCAGCAGGTGTCAGAGCATCCACTATGAACTGATGCTCGCCCCTTCCTTTTTCGGCCTGCCTGAAGCCCGCATCGCCCAGACCCGCATCCTGGAAGCGGGTGCGCGGTTGATTGAAGACGGCAAACTGAAAATCCAGGTCAGCCAGACCCTGCCGCTGGAACAGGCGGGCGAAGCCCACCGCCTGATCGAGGAGGGGCATACCAGCGGCAAGATCGTGTTGCGCATCGATTAAGCTTTTTGCTTGCCCGGCAGTCCTTTAGTACTATTGTGTGTTGGCGGGTGCGGTGCCAATATCGGTTTTTTCGTGGCCCAAGGAAAAATCGATGCGCACATTTTTCACTTCCCTCCTGTTCTTTTTCGTGTCCACGGCTGCAAGCGCGTCAGGCGATGCTGCGGTCACGGTCAAAGTCAAACCAACCAAGCTGAGCCCGCATGCTTACTATGTGCGGGGTTTGTCCGGCGCGGCTTCATCAGCCAACCAGGGCTTCATGTCCAACGCAGGCTTCGTGGTCACGTCCGACGGCGTCGTGGTGTTTGATACGCTCGGCTCGCCGCCGCTGGGGGCAGAGATGATCCGGCAAATCCGCAAGATCACCAGCCAGCCGATCCGGCGCGTCATCGTCAGCCACTATCATGCCGACCATATTTACGGCCTCCAGGCATTCAAGGCGCTGGGCGCGGAAATCTGGGCGCACAAGCGCGGCCAGGAATATCTGGCCTCCGATGAGGCGCAGTTGCGCCTCGCCCAAAGGCGGGAGACTCTGTTCCCGTGGGTAGACGAAACCACCCAACTGGTGCCCGCCGACAAATGGCTGGACGGCGAGACGCGTTTTGAAATGGGCGGCTTGCATTTCGAGCTGGGTTACGTGGGGCCGGCGCATTCACCGGAAGACATGGTGATGCTCGTCAAAGAGGATGGCGTACTTTATTCCGGCGACATGGTTTTCAAGGGCCGCGTGCCCTATGTCGGCAACGCCGACAGCAAGGCATGGCTGGAGGCGCTTGACCGGCTGATCAAGCTGAAGCCGAAGATCATGGTACCGGGGCATGGCAAGGCATCAGCGGATGCCACCGCGGATCTCGTGTTCACACGCGATTACCTGATCTATCTGCGGGACACCATGGGCAAGGCGGTAGCCAACATGGAACCGTTCGAGGAAGCTTATGCCAAGACATCCTGGAAGAAATTCGAGCATTTGCCGGCATTCCGGGCAGCCAACCGGGTCAATGCCTATAACACCTATCTCCTGATGGAGAACGAAGGGATGCAGGCAAAATAAGGCCGGGGCCTTGCTTCCCGGCTTTTTTATTCTCAAAAAAGCATTTGAACCGCAAAGGCGCAAAGAAAACAAAATAAAAACAATAACACCGTAGGTCGGGCACCCCGTGCCCGACAACCCTTCCCCCGAAAACCCATTTTTCATTTGTTGGGCACGGGGCGCCCAACTACAATAGGCCGTATGGAATACCGGCGGTTTCGCCTGACGGGGGCGACTTATTTTTTTACCGTGGTCACGTTCGAGCGGCGGCCTTTGTTCGCTCACGCGGACAACGTGGCGCTACTAGGGGATGTGTTACGCGAGGTCAAGGCGCGGCGCCCTTTCACGCTCGACGCCTTGGTGCTGCTGCCCGATCATCTGCATTGCCTGTGGACACTACCCGAGGGCGACGACGATTTTTCCACCCGCTGGATGTCCATCAAGCGCGAATTCACCCGCCGTTGCGCGCCCGAATACAAAGCTGCCGTTTCCGACGCGCGCCGCGCCAAGCGTGAACAGGCGGTGTGGCAACATCGTTTCTGGGAGCATTGCATTCGCGATCAGGCCGATTTTCAGCGGCATTGCGATTACATCCATTGGAACCCCGTTAAACACGGTTACGCCGACACCCCGGCGGCATGGCCGCATTCAACCTTCCAGCGTTTCGTCGAACGCGGCGTGTACCCGCCCGATTGGTGCGGCATGACCAACACGTAGGTCGGGTACCCCGTGCCCGACGGTTTGGTGGGGGGATTTGTCGGGCAGGGGGGGCCCGACCTACTTTATATTCCGCGCAGCAGCGCCATCCCCCAGCCCACGCCGAACCCGTTGACATCCGACGCTACCGCGCCCAGACCACCCTTGCAGTTGCTGGCGGAAAGATCGACGTGCAGCCACGGCGCGTCCTCGATGAAGCGCATCAGGAAACGCGCCGCAAGGATATGGTCGGCCTCGCCTTCCATGGAGCACTGCTTGATGTCGGCGATCTGGCTTTCCAGCCCCTCTTCGTAGTCCGCGTCGAGCGGGAAGGCGCATACCCGTTCACCGGAAATTTTCCCTGCGGCAACCGCCTGCTCGACCAACTTTTCGCGGTTGGAAAAGATGCCGCTGTAGCGCGCCCCCAGCGCGGTAGCCATACTGCCGGTAAGAGTGGCGAAATCGACGATCAGATCGGGCTTCTCGCGCGCTGCCAGGGTCAGGGTGTCGGCCAGCACCATGCGCCCTTCGGCGTCGGTGTGGATGATTTCTATGGTGGTGCCGTTGAGTGCTGTCACCACATCGTTCTGCTTGTAAGCCTTGGGGCTGATGTGGTTCTGCGCCAGAGCCAGCCAGCAATCGATATTCAGCGGGAGGTTGGCGCGAGTGGCGGCAAGCAGTATGCCCAGGCTGACGGCGGAGCCATTCATGTCTTCGTGCATGCCGTGCATGTAGCGGGCAGGCTTGAGGTTGTGCCCCCCAGTGTCGAAGCAGATGCCCTTGCCGACCAGCGCGATGTTTTTCCTCGCTTCAGGGTGGCGATAGCGCAGATGGACGATAGCGGCATCATCCTCGCTGCTGCCCTGGGCCACGGCAACGAATGCCCCCGCCCCGATCTTGCGCAGCTTCTTCATGTCGTATTCAGTGCATTTCCAGCCATTCTCCCTGGCCAGCTTGCGGATGCGTTCGCGGTAAAGGCCCGGGGTCAGCTCGTTGGCGGGCAGCATGGTCAGTTCCCGCGCCAGCTCATTGCCTTCGGCCTGGGCGCGTAGCAGGATGAAGTCGTCTTCGGCCTGGTAACCGTGCAGGGTGATTTTTTGCAGCGCGCGGCGCTCGTTCTTTTTCTTGCGCTGCGGCAGCACGGCGCCGTTGACCAGGGCCGCATAGATTGCCGCTTCAGCTGCCAGGCGGCGTTCCTCCGCACCGCCGAAGACGGCGATGGTAATTTCCTTGGGGTGCTCGCCCAGCAATGGCTGCAGCGCCTTGCGCATCAGCGTATGCCGCTCGAATGTCGTCTGCCCGGCATCCAGCATCACCCAGACCGCCAGCGCGCCCGGTTCCAGGTCGCCGCTCAGTGGCGTCTTGGCCAGCTCTTCCGGCTTCATATGGCGGCGCGCCAGGCGCGCCCGCAGGGTGTCGGCCCCGGGCAGGGTCACGGCAAGGCTTTTCGCCTTCGGCATGACGAACAGCACATGGGATGCCTTGGCAAGGGCATTGTCCGACACCGGGGATAGGTTTTGCACAATTTTGATCATGATTCGCTCCGATTGTAGGGCGGATGAGCGTTGCGTTATCCGCCGAGTGGAAATTCATGCGGCTGTAGGGGCTGCGATTTTCCTCCGTACGCATATTATCGCCGCAATTGATCTATACCATAAAAAAATTGATTCACTTTCCAGCCCGGGTAAAAGATAATACGCT
>JAUYSN010000006.1 GCA_030696235.1 Sulfuricella sp.
CCAGCTTGAGGCGCTCGTACAGCAATGGCTGGGGGAACTGGGCGGCAAACAGCGCTGCGTGGTAGAGCGGCGCTTCGGTCTGAACGGCCACCCAATCCACACCCTGGGAAAGGTTGCTGAAACCCTCGAAATCACCCGAGAGCGGGTGCGCCAGATTCAGCTTGAAGCGCTGCAATCCCTGCGCCACATCCTCATGCGCAACGGCATTTCGAAAGAAATATTATTCTGACCAAAGCTGGTGTGACCGCTAGCAAGCAAACCTCAAATATCCGGACCAGGTAAGCTTGCGGCAAGCATAAAGAACCCCGGCATGCCGGGGTTCTTTATGCTCTCCCGATGCACCCCCATTCTCACTAGCACATTATCGTTTTGGGCATTACACTGGAGCCCATTCAACCTTTGCATTTCAGCAACCCATGACCATAGACACTCAAAACAATTATCTGGTGATCACCGCTTCAGGCGAAGACAAAATCGGTCTCGTCGACCGGCTTTCGAGCAAGATCGCCGAGAGCGGATGCAATATCGAAGAAAGCCGCATGGCCGTATTGGGCGGACAGTTCGCCCTGATCATGCTGCTTTCCGGCCCATGGAACGCGCTTTCCAAGCTCGAAGGGCAAATGGGGTCGCTGGGCGATCAGTTAGGGCTCTCTATCATCCACAAACGAACCCAGCAACGGGAACGGACGCAACCGGTGATTCCCTACAGGGTGGAAGTGGTGGCCATGGATCATCCCGGCATCGTTCGCAACCTGGCTGCTTTCTTCTCCAGGAACGGCATCAATATCGAGGAACTCCAGACCGACACGTACCCGGCGCCACACACCGGCACATCGATGTTTTCCGTCACCATGACGGTAGGCATTCATGCCGACGTCCACATTCCCACCCTGCGTGGAAATTTCCTCGATTACTGCGACGACCTGAATCTGGACGCGAGCTTCGAACCCGCACGGGTGTAATGCCTGGCTACTGAGGTAAGCTGAAAAAAATGGACATCTGGCCCACTGGAAATCAAAACGACACGAACTGATGCAACCGGTGCTCGTTGGGGGAATAGATGGGGCGAGGCGTAATCGGTCATCTTAGTAGATGAATGACTGGTTACCTTTCTGCATGAAGATATTTCTACTGCGTAGCAATACCCAAAATGAAAAGGGCCTACATCTCTGTAGACCCTTCTCTTTACTGGTGCGCCCGAACGGATTCGAACCGCTGACCCCTTGGTTCGTAGCCAAGTACTCTATCCAGCTGAGCTACGGGCGCGTTGTGAAGGCGATATTATATGATAAAAACCGCCATCAAACAATGGCGGAGAGAGAGGGATTCGAACCCTCGGTAAGGCTATAAACCCTACGCTCCCTTAGCAGGGGAGTACCTTCGACCACTCGGCCATCTCTCCGAAGTGCGCAAGGATACCGTCTTAAGCCCAAAAGGTCAAACCGCTTAGGCCCCCTGCTCCAGGCCGAACGCCTTGTGCAGCACGCGAACAGCCAGCTCCATGTATTTCTCGTCGATCACCACCGAAATCTTGATTTCGGAGGTGGAAATCATCTGGATGTTGATCCCTTCTTCCGCCAGAGTCCTGAACATGTTGCTGGCGATCCCGGCATGGGATCGCATGCCGACGCCGATCACGGAGACCTTGGCGATGCGGTCGTCACCGGAAATCTCACGGGCGCCGATGTGGGATTGCACGCCTTTCAGCACCTCCAGCGCTTTTTTGTATTCGTTGCGGTGAACGGTGAAGGTGAAGTCGGTGGTACCGTCCGCGCCGACGTTCTGGATGATCATGTCCACGTCGATATTGGCTTCGCCGACTGGCCCGAGGATCTGGTAGGCAATGCCGGGGCGATCCGGTACGCCGAGCACGGTAATTTTTGCCTCATCGCGGTTGAACGCGATACCCGAAATAATCGCTTGTTCCATTTTGTCATTTTCCTCAAAGGTGATCAGAGTACCCTCCCCTTCGTCATCGAAGCTGGAAAGCACGCGCAACTTGACCTTGTACTTGCCGGCAAATTCCACCGAACGGATTTGCAGCACTTTGGAGCCGAGGCTCGCCATCTCCAGCATTTCCTCGAAGGTGATGGTCTTGAGCCGGCGCGCTTCAGGCACGAGGCGCGGGTCGGTCGTGTAGACGCCGTCCACATCGGTGTAGATCTGGCACTCGTCGGCCTTCAGCGCCGCTGCCAGCGCCACGCCGGTGGTGTCGGAACCGCCGCGACCGAGGGTAGTGATGTTGCCTTTTTCGTCCACACCCTGGAAACCCGCCACCACGACCACGTAGCCTGCATCTAGGTCGGCGCGCATGTTGTGTTCTTCGATGTCGAGGATGCGCGCCTTGGAGTGCGCGCTGTCGGTGATGATCTTGACCTGGGATCCGGTGTAGCTCCGCGCCTTCAACCCCAGTTCCATCAGTGCCATGGAAAGCAGCGCAATCGTCACCTGCTCGCCGGTGGAGAGCAGCACGTCCATTTCACGCAGATCGGGGTTGGGTTGAACTTCCTTGGCCAAAGCAATCAGGCGGTTAGTCTCGCCGCTCATGGCGGAAACAACGACTACGACCTGATGGCCAAGCATCTTGAATTTAGCTACGCGCTGGGCAACATTCTTGATTCGCTCGGGGTTGCCGACCGACGTGCCGCCATATTTCTGAACAATCAGTGCCATTGCACACCTGCAAAAAATTAATGATTTTAATTCAATTATGGAAAGATGACGAGCACATGACAAATTCACATGACAAATTCTCGTCAAAGAAATTGATAAATATCGGGTCGCCACCCTTAAGCCCCCCCATGAAACCCAATGTCATTATTATTGTGTATTATTTAAAATAAGCGTGATAAGATTATGCGCAGAACTAGTGGTTTCCCCTATCTAACGATAAGGGTTTTACGTAGGGCCTTTATTAATCATTCACACTAACGCCATGAAAATATTCGAAAATATCATAAACCCGCGAGAAATCCGGCGGAAGCTTGGTCTGAACCAGCAGGAGTTCTGGACCCAAATCGGCGTAACCCAAAGTGGCGGATCCCGCTATGAAAGCGGTCGCAACATGCCGAAACCGGTCAGGGAGTTGCTGCGCCTCGTCCATGTGGAGCAGCTTGACTTGGCTCGGATCAAAAAAGAAGACTTTGAAATCGTTGGCCTCCTGAAGGAAGAGCAACCGGATTTGTATAAAAGCCTGAAAAAAGCGGTTCGCGCCAAGAAAAAAGAATCTTGAGCCAGTAGCTAGCCGTTCAGCTTTACCGCAATACCCTGCTCCTCGATCTCAGCCGCGAGATTCAACATCCACTCTTGCGGCAATGCCGACAAGCGCGCCGCTTCGGGTTGCATCGAAGGGCGCGCGAGGCCGTATAACAGCACGCCCCGCAATGGCACTTCTTCAGCCTGCAGCCGGCCGATAAATTTCAGATAAGCCTCCCGCTCGATATCTGCGGGAGGCTGTCCGTCGAACTCAAAAACACAGGTTTGCAGCCAAGTCGGGCATAACAGCGCAGCCGTCCGCAAATTATCATGCATTTTTTCTACCGTCTGACGACTACTGTTAATCCTGCGCATCCCATTCGCCGTGGCGCTGTCCAGCTTGAACCACACCTCTCCGCCCAGCCGAGCCATTTTTCGCAAGCCTTCCTTGACCTTGACGCGCTGAATCAGGCTGCCGTTGGTGATCAACACCAGCTTGATCTTTCCGATCAGGTCGAATTCCGCCATGATCTCGCCGATCAAATCGACAACCTGGACGAACTCCTTGGCACTGGTCGGTTCGCCGTTGCCAGACAGGGCGATATCGTTAAGCCGCCGCACCTCGGCCGGCACCCGTCGTTGCATGAAATCGCCTTGGAGCAATTCCCGCAGAAAACCGCGCAACTCCCCTGCCAGCTTTTCCAGGTCAACCTCAGGTGCGCCGCCGCGCTTAAGGTCGGGTACCTGACAATAAATGCAGCGCCAGTTACAGGCATTGTTGGTATTGAGGTTGATCCCCACTGAAACGCCACCAGCACGGCGCGAGATCGCCGGATAGACATAGGTCAGGCCCGCGCTGTCGCGGTCATGGTCATAAACATTCAGCACTTGGGACATAGCGCAGATTTTAAGGCTTCGCCTTCCACAGCGCCAACAAATTCAGCGCAATGGTATAATCCACCGGGAATTGACCACCACCCTTGGCCCTCCAATATGCTGATCACGCGCAGACTCGAATTCGATGCCGGCCACCGCATCCCGCACCATAAAAGCCAGTGCCGTCATCTGCACGGCCATCGTTACGCCATCGAGATCAGCCTGTCCGGCAGCATCATCGATACGCCCGGCTCGTCGGAAGAAGGCATGGTCATGGACTTTACCGACGTCAAGACCATCGCCCAGAAGCATGTGGTGGAACCGTGGGATCACGCCTTTCTGGTTTATGCCGGCGACACCGTCGTTGCCGATTTCCTGGGATCGCTTGAAGGGCACAAGACCGTCGTGCTCGACTGCGTGCCCACCGCTGAAAACCTTGCCGCCAAAGCATTCCAGATTCTGGAACTGGCCTACCGCGACACCTATGGCAACAATCTGCGCCTTGAACGGGTGCGGATTTACGAAACGCCGAACAATTGGGCGGATGCGGTAAGAGGGGAAATCTGACCGGCCGCGGGGTGATATTCAGCCCTTAGCGCAGCCTATCCCCAGATTTCCGGCGGCACGCAAAGCCTCGCCACCGGCACGTCACCCAGCAGGTGTTCGTCGACAATCGCAGCAACGTCTTCCTTGAGCACGGGGCCATACATGACCCCCTCGGGGTAGACCAGCACATGAGGGCCGTTGCACGGGCCAAGGCAGCCAGTCATGGTGAGGCGGAACTTCTCGCCCAGATTGCGCTTCTGGAACTCGAACATGAATTCGTCCAGCACTTCGCCGCACCCGCTTTGACTGCACGATCCGCGCGGATGACCGGGGCCGCGGCTCTGGGTGCAGACGAAGATATGTTTCAAAGGCTTTGCCATGATTTCTCCTGTAATGTGCTTTACCGATATCAACCGAACTTGAACAGAACCCCATAGCCGCCGCGCGGGTACTCCCAGTCCACATTGCGGTAATCGTCGCAGATGATGCGGCAGGTGCCGCATTCCAGGCAGCCGTCGGTGATCAGCACCACCTTGCCGTTACCCTCCAGCGTGTAGCAGCCAGCCGGACAGCAAACGGTACACTGCTGGGTCTTGCATTCGTATTCGCAGATATCCGGCTTGAAGATTTTTACGTGAGGCCGTTCGGCATCCACCCGGTAGCGGTTCTGAAACAGTTTCTCTTCGACTTTGACTATCATCTGAAAGCCCTCCAAAGCTTGTATGCATCACCCATCAACCCGAACAGGGAGCGCTTCTCGCGGAAGCTGGAAAATATCTCGCGTTCCTTGGTTTTCTTGTCCACGCCGTCCACATGCAGCATGGTGTGGGCGGAGCGATTGACCAGTTCGGGATAAGTGGTAAAGAACTGGCGGTTGGAATGGAAAATCTCCGGCATTTCCTGGTATTTTTTCAGGTCCTTCATGACGAAGCTGTCGTCCAGCCGGCTGCGATATACCGCCAGGTTCGCCGCCGTCATCGCCTTGCCTTCTTTCACCAGGTCGATCACGGTTTCCGCCGCGATCCGGCCGGTGGTCATGGCCAGGTTGGAACCTTCACGGTGCACCGCGTTGACGAACATGCCGGAATCGCCGACGATCATCCAGCCGTCGCCGTAGATCCTGGGTATCGCCTTGTAGCCGCCTTCCGGGATCAGGTGGGCGGTGTATTCCTTCATCTCCCCGCCGGCCAGCAGCGGCTTGATCGAAGGATGGTTCTTCATCTCCTCCAGCAGCGCGTAAGGCGTGGTTTTCTGCTCCTTGAAGTCGGACAGCATGCAGCCCACGCCGACGGCGATGGACTCCTTGTTGGTGTAGAGGAAGCCGGTGCCCATCATGCCTTGGGTGATCTTGCCGAACATCTCGATCACCACGCCTTCCTCCTCGCCGATATTGAAGCGCTCCTGCAGGATTTCCTGCGGCATGAAGTGGATTTCCTTCACCGCCAGCGCCACGTTTTTCGGCTCCAGTTCGGGGTGGAATTCGGCCTTCTTGGCGAGCAGGGAATTCACCCCGTCAGCCAGGATCACCACGTCGGCGTAAATCGTTCCGCCTTCGCGATCCACCTGCACCCCCACCACCCTGTTACCTTCGTCCCTCAGCAGGTCGGTGACCGTGGTTTCGCAAATCACCAGCGCGCCCGCCGCCTGCACCTTGGCCGAAAACCACTTGTCGAACTGGGCGCGGATAATGGTGTAGCGGTTGTACGGCTCCTTGTTGAAGCCGTCGGAACGGTAATGGGTGCCGATAAAGGAATCGTCGTCCAGCACCCACATGCGCTGCTCGATGATGTGCCGCTCCAGCGGCGCATCATCGCGGAAATCCGGGATCATCTTCTCCAGCGCATCGGCGTAAAGAATCGCCCCCTGCACGTTCTTCGAGCCGGCATATTCACCCCGCTCCAGTTGCAGCACCTTCAGCCCGGCCTTGGCCAGGATATAGGCGGCGGCATTGCCGGAAGGCCCGGCGCCGACCACGATGGCATCAAATTTTTCACTCATGGGTATCTCCTAACCCAGTTAAAAATCTCTTACCGCAAAGGACGCAAAGGAACGCGA
>JAUYSN010000009.1 GCA_030696235.1 Sulfuricella sp.
CGAGTCGGGGCAGCCGCTGGTGCTGCAGGGCATCATGGTGGATGTCACCAAGAGCAAACAGATGGAACAGGAACTCAGGGAGCACCGCCACCGCCTCGAGGAACTGGTGATGAAGCGTACCAATATGCTGACCAAGGCCAACGAGCAGTTGCGCCAGGACATTATCGCGCGCAAACAGGGGGAGGAGGCGCTGTATGAAGAAAAGGAGCGCGCCCGGGTGACTCTGGCCTCGATCGGCGATGCCGTCATCAGCACCGATGCCGTGGGCTGCATCAAGCACATGAACCCGGCGGCGGAACGGCTCACCGGCTGGAGCGGGGCAGAAGCGTTATCCCAGCCGCTGGAGCGGGTCATCCACGTCGCCGACGAAGCCGCCCACAGCACCCTGATCCGCCGCGACGGCAGCGAACTCGCCATCACCCAGTCCAAGGCGTCGATCCATGACCGAAACGGCAAGGTGGCGGGCGGCGTGATCGTGTTTCGCGCTGTCGGCTAGTGGAATGCTGCGGTGTTGAGCGCCGGCTCCTGGCGCGGGATATAACCCGTATGGCGAAAGTGTCACGCGCCTGCCGAAAAAGCAAAAAGGCCAATCCGAAGATTGGCCTAACTGTTTAAATCAATTGGTCGGGGCGAGAGGATTTGAACCTCCGACCACTTGCACCCCATGCAAGTACGCTACCAGGCTGCGCTACGCCCCGAGAAACGGCATTATAGCCGAAACCTCCGGGCTCGGCTAGAGGCGGAGCAGTTCCAGCACGCTTTTGATTTCCCGCCTTAGCAGTGCCAGATCCATTGCAGGACCTGCTTCAGGCATGGCGTCTGCGACCACTGCCGGCGCTTTTCGCTCACCCGCTTCTTCCAGGCGATGGCGCGCGCCGCTGATGGTGAAACCCTGTTCGTACAGCAGGTCGCGGATGCGGCGCACCAGCAGCACCTCGTGGTGCTGGTAGTAGCGGCGGTTGCCGCGCCGTTTCACCGGCTTGAGCTGGGTGAACTCCTGCTCCCAGTAGCGCAGTACGTGGGGCTTGACCCCGCACAACTCGCTCACTTCACCGATCGTGAAATAGCGCTTTGCCGGAATCGGCGGTAAATCAGGCTTGCTTGCGAGTTCCACCACTTGCGGCCTCTAATTGATAGGATTCTTCCACCATCGCCTTCAGCTTCTGGCTGGCATGAAAGGTCACCACGCGCCGCGCGGTGATAGGAATTTCTTCACCGGTTTTGGGATTGCGGCCGGGGCGCTCAGGCTTGTCGCGCAGTTCGAAGTTGCCGAACCCGGACAGCTTGACGCCCTCCCCTTTTTCCAGGGATACGCGAATCTCTTCAAAGAAGGATTCCACCATGTCCTTGGCTTCCCGTTTGTTCAACCCTACTTTTTCGAACAGCATATCCGCAAGTTCGGCTTTTGTTAATGTCATGTTCGTTCCTCAATTACGTAACTTCGCGCCGTAGCGGGAAGTCAAAACTTCAGCAAGTTGCGCGGTCACCGCGTCTACTTCTTCATCGGTCAGAGTCTGCCGAGTATCTTGCATCAACACCCGGAATGCAAGACTTTTTTTACCTAAATCAATGCCTTTGCCGCGATAGACATCAAACAACGCGAGCTCGGCGACGACGTCCGGCAAGTGCTCACTCATGCCGTCAAGCAAGGCCTGCACGCTGACTCCCTCGTCCACGACCACCGCGATATCGCGGCGCACCGCCTGAAACTTCGAGATCTCGGCAAACGCCGGAACCCGGCCACGCAGCAGCACGGCCACATCCAGCTCGAACAATACCGGCGCGGCCGGCAGCTCGTATTTCTGCTGCCACTTCGGATGCAGCGTGCCTATCCAGCCGAGAAACTCGCCCTCCAGCCACACCTTGGCGCTCTGGCCGGGATGCAACGCCGGATGCGAGGCGGCCTCGAAGCGGGGAACCAACGGCCAGAAGAGGGCTTCCACATCCGCCTTGGCGTCATAAAAATCCACTCCGCGCACGGCCTCGCCCCACTGCTCGGGCTTGGCGTTGCCGTAGCACAGGCCGGCGATTCTTTCAGCCTGGTTAAAGCCGTCTGCCGATTGGGTGAAGCAGCACCCGGTTTCAAACAGGCGCACGCGTTCCTGCTTGCGGTTGAGATTAAAGCACAGGTTATCGATCAGCCCGCCGAACAGGGTCGAGCGCATCACGCCCATCTGGCTGGCGATCGGGTTCTTTAGCGGCAGCGGACTGTCGTTGCCGGCAATATCGCGCTCCCATGTCGCATCGACAAAACTGTAATTAATTACTTCCTGGTAATCGCGCGCGGTCAGCAGCGCCCGCAACACATCGCGCCCCCGCGCCGACTCGGACTGGGCCAGCATGTTCAGACTGCCTCTGGGCGGCAGAGCCGGGATGTTGTCGTAGCCGTAGAGCCGCGCCATTTCCTCGATCAGGTCGGCCTCGATGGCCAGATCGAAGCGATAGCTCGGCGGTGTGACCAGGTATGCACCGCCGTCTTCGGCAAAAACGAATTGCAAACGGGAGAGCAGCGCCGCTATTTGGGCCGCGCTCAAATCTATCCCCAGCACCTGGCTGACGCGCGCCACCCGCAGCCGGATCGGCACACGCTGCGGCAATTCAGCCGTTACTTCGGTAATCTCGCCTGCCGCGCCACCGCAGATTTCCAGCAGCAACTGCGTGGCTCGCTCCAGCGCGGCGCGCGTTGCGGCGAAATCCACCCCGCGTTCGAAACGATAGGAAGAATCGGTGGAAAGAGTCAGCCGGCGCGCCTTGCCGGCGATCGTATCCGGGCTGAAGAACGCGCTTTCCAGGAAAATATCGACGGTCGAATCAGATACCGCGCTAGCCTGGCCGCCCATCACGCCTGCCAGTGCCAAAGCCTGGGCAGCGTCGCTGATGACCAGCATGTCGGAATCCAGTACCGCCGTCTGCTGGTTGAGCAGTTCCAGCCGCTCTCCGGAACGGGCGAAACGCACGCGGATGCCACCCTGAATTTTCGCCAGGTCAAACGCATGTAGAGGCTGCCCCAGTTCCAGCAGAACGTAATTGGTTACGTCCACGACCGCACTGATCGGACGCAGTCCGCTTCTTTTCAGCCGGCGCGCCATCCATTCCGGCGTCGTTGCCGCCGCATTCAGGCCTTTCAGCACCCGACCGCAGTAACGCGGACAAGCCGCTGGTTCATCCACCGCAACAGCGATCCGGTCAGGGATGGAGGCAGGCACGACCAGCGCTTTCGGCAGATTCAACGCCGCGCCCGTCACCGCCGCCACTTCGCGCGCCACGCCGGTTACGCTCAGGCAGTCGCTACGGTTGGGAGTGAGCTTGAGGGTGTACAGCTTGTCGTCAAGGCCGAGATAGTCACGGATCGATTGCCCAACCATCGCATCCGACGACAGCAGCAACAGGCCGCTGCTTTCATCGGCCAGCCCCAGCTCCTGCTCGGAACACAGCATGCCGAAGGATTCGACGCCGCGCACCTTGGCCTGCTTGATCGCCATCTTCGGCAGTTGCGCGCCGACCAGGGCGCAGGGAACTTTCGCTCCGGCACGAACATTGGCCGCACCGCACACAACCTGCAACGGCTCGCCGGCGCCGATATTGACCCGGCAGACATTCAGCCGGTCGGCATCGGGATGTTTCTCCAGCGACAGCACTTCTCCCACCACCACCTTGTCGAAGGGAGGCGCGACCGATTCCAGCGCCTCTACTTCCAGCCCCGCCATGGTCAGGGCATGGGCGAGCCGGTCACTGTCGAGATCGGGATTGACGTAGGCACGCAGCCAGTTTTCGGAAAATTTCATTCAGTTGAACTGCCTTAAAAATCTCAGATCGCTCTCAAAGAACAACCTCAGATCGCTCACGCCGTAGCGCAGCATTGCCAGGCGCTCCACGCCCAGGCCGAAGGCGAAGCCCGAGTATTTCTCGCTGTCCACGTTAACGTGCCCGAACACATTGGGGTGCACCATGCCGCAGCCCAGCACTTCGAGCCAGCCGGTATGGCTGCACACGCGGCAACCCGTGCCGCCGCACATCACGCAGCCGATGTCCATTTCCGCCGAGGGTTCGGTAAATGGAAAGAATGACGGACGAAAGCGCACCTTGAGGTCATCGCGCTCGAAGAAGCGCTGCATGAAATCGGCCAGCACGCCCTTGAGTTCGGCGAAGTTCACCTGCTCGTCCACCCATAGCCCCTCAACCTGATGGAACATGGGTGTGTGCGTGACGTCGGAATCGCAGCGGTAGACCCGGCCCGGCGCGATGGCCTTCAGCGGCGGCTGATGATTCTGCATATAGTGCACCTGCACCGGCGAGGTATGGGTGCGCAGCACATGCTGGTCGTCCACGTAGAAGGTGTCGTGCATGGCACGTGCGGGATGATTCTCGGGAATATTCAGCGCGGTGAAGTTGTAGAAATCACTCTCGATTTCCGGACCTTCCGCAACGCTGAAACCGATGGAACGGAACAAGCCCTCGATACGCTGTAGAGTGCGCGTAACCGGATGCAGGCCGCCCACCCCCAAACCGCGGCCTGGCAGCGTCACATCGAGCGCTTCCTGCGCCAGTTGCGCCTGCAGCAGCCGCTCCTGTATCGCTTCACGCCGATCTTTCAGGGCCTGTTCCAGCGAGTCCTTCGCCTGGTTGATGCGGGCACCCGCTTCACGGCGCTCTTCCGGCGGCATTTTGCCAAGCTGCTTGAGCTGCTCGGTGAGCACGCCGCTCTTGCCCAGATAGCGCGCCTTGGCCTGCTCCAGTTCGGCCGGATTATCTATTCCGGCGAAGGCGGCCTGCGCTTCTTTCAGGATTGCGTCTAGATTTTGCATTTATTTTTCGTCGATGCGGTATGTTTTCATTCGGCGCAATAACGATTGCGCCCTACGCAGCAGGCGTAGGATGGGCAAGCTTCATCTGCCCACGCGGATTGGTGGGCACACAAAGCCTTCGGCCTTTGCCCACCCTACGCTAAGCGGCTAATAGCGCATGCAAACGGATGGCAGTCGGTTCCTGAACATCTACGGCCTCGAATAAGGAGGCCGGATAAAGATAATCCTCGCCAGAATCGTCTATGATCCTCATCGTTCCGTGTTGGTCAATGGGCGCAACGACCTCATAGAGACGCCCAAGTGTTAAATCGTCCGCCGAAAACACGCCGAGGCCTTCACGGGAAACGCAGACCACGAATTTCATAACCATTCCTTTACTTTGAGGTTCACTTTGCCGATGCCGTGAGCTTCATACCAATGTACCTCTGCCTTTGCCATTCTGCCATCCGGAAGCCGTACCGAGGCGATGCCCTTCTTTTTGCGCCACCGACCGAGTCCGTAGCGCTTTCGGAGAATCGCAAGGTCGCGGATGCCGTTTCCTTCAGCAATCGTTTCGACTGCTTCGATTAAGCCAATAATTTGAAAATCCATCAACCCAGTTTACACGCACTTCATTGAACGTAAAATAAACGGAAATAAAAAAGGAGGCCTCTCAGCCTCCTTTTTCTTTACTGCTGGTTAGGCAGCGAGGCGGGCTTTTACCTGATCCACGATGTGTGCAAATGCGGGCTTGTCGAACACCGCCAGATCGGCCAGAACCTTGCGGTCCACTTCGATTGCGGCTTTCTTCAGACCATTCATGAACACGCTGTAAGTCAAGCCCAGTTCGCGAGCTGCCGCGTTGATACGGACGATCCACAGTGCGCGGAATTGACGCTTCTTCTGGCGACGGTCACGATAAGCATACTGACCGGCTTTCATCACCGCCTGTTTGGCGATGCGGTATACATTCTTGCGGCGGCCGCGGAAGCCCTTGGCCTGTTCCAGAACTTTCTTGTGGCGCGCGCGCGCCGTTACACCACGTTTAACTCTTGGCATTTTTCAGTCTCCTTACGCGTAGGGCATCATGGCGCGAACCGACTTCATGTCGCTCGCACAAACCATCGTTGTACCGCGCAGCTGACGCTTGCGCTTGGTGGTTTTCTTGGTCAGGATGTGGCGCAGGTGGGAATGGGTGCGCTTGATACCGCCGCCACCCAGAGACTTGAAGCGCTTGGCAGCGCCGCTCTTGGTTTTCATCTTAGGCATGTTCAACTCCTACATTTTAGCTTGATGCCAGGCGCTCCCCTGCGGGGAAACTTGGTAGCCTGAACACCACTTCTTTTTAGCGGTCAACAAAACCAACCTGTTGACCGCTAGATTCCTACTACTACTTCTTCTTCGGCGACAACACCATCACCATCTGACGGCCTTCCATTTTCGGAAACTGCTCGACCGTACCGTGTTCCATCAGATCGGCCTCAACACGCTTGAGGAGCCGCAAACCGATCTCCTGATGCGCCATCTCCCGACCGCGGAAACGCAACGTGATTTTGCACTTGTCGCCCTCTTCCAGAAAACGGATCAGATTGCGCAGCTTGATCAGATAGTCGCCCTCGTCCGTTCCCGGACGAAACTTCACTTCCTTGACCTTGATCTGTATCTGCTTCAGCTTGGCTTCGTGCTGCTTCTTGCTTTCGCGGTATTTGAACTTGCCGTAATCCATCAAACGGCACACCGGCGGCTGGGCTTGCGGAGCGATCTCGACCAGGTCGATCTCGGCATCTTCCGCCATTTTCATGGCCTCGGCCAGGCTAACTATGCCAAGCGGCTCACCTTCCACACCGACCAAACGAATCTCGGGCGCAGTAATTTCGCCATTGATTCGTGATTCTTTTTCCTGAGCGATAGCAAAACCTCCAAAATCAAAAAAATTAAACCGTACCTACCCTCTCGGCAACCTCGCCCTTGAGCCGCTCAATCAACGCTTCCAGCGGCATCTGGCCTAGGTCTTCGCCCTTACGGGTACGCACGGCAACCTGTTTCGAAACCACCTCTTTATCCCCCACGATCAGGAGGTAAGGCAGCCTTTGCAAACTATGTTCCCGTATTTTATAGGTTATTTTCTCATTTCTCAAGTCCGCCTCGACGCGCAGACCATTCTTCTTGAGCTCGGCCACCACCTCACGCGCATAATCCGCCTGGGCATCGGTGATATTCATGACCACCATCTGCAGCGGCGCCAGCCACATCGGGAAAGCCCCGGCATAGTGTTCGATCAGGATGCCGATGAAGCGCTCCAGCGAGCCGAGTATGGCGCGGTGCAGCATCACCGGCGTCTGCTTGGAGCTCTCTTCGTTGATGTAGGTAGCATCCAGCCGGCCGGGCATGGAGAAGTCCACCTGGATGGTGCCGCACTGCCAGACGCGATTCAGGCAGTCGCGCAGCGAAAACTCGATCTTCGGCCCGTAGAATGCACCCTCGCCCGGCTGCAGCTCGAATTCCAGACCCTTGCGCTTGAGCGCCGTTTCCAGGGCAGCCTCGGCCTTGTCCCACACCTCGTCGGAGCCGACGCGCTGCTCCGGCCGGGTGGATAGCTTGACGACAATGTCGTCAAAGCCGAATTCAGCATAGACCTTTTGCAACAGATCGATGAAAGTCGCCACTTCATCCTGGATCTGCGCTTCGGTGCAGAAAATATGGGCGTCGTCCTGGGTGAAATTGCGCACCCGCATGATGCCGGCGAGCGTGCCGGAAGGCTCGTTCCTGTGGCAGGAGCCGAATTCCGCCAGCCGCAGGGGCAGATCGCGGTAGCTCTTCAGACCCTG
>JAUYSN010000011.1 GCA_030696235.1 Sulfuricella sp.
CTATGACTACCGAGTTTTTCAATCTGGCACGGGCAGAAGTACCTAGGCTTTGTCGCCCGTGTAGGGGTTAGTGAGCCGCTCGTAGCCGAAGGTGGATACCGGGCCGTGGCCGGGAATGAAGGTCACATCATCGCCCAGCGGAAACAGCCGCTCGCGGATGGAGCGCATCAGCGCCGGGTAATCGCCGCGCGGGAGATCGGTGCGGCCGATCGAGCCCTTGAACAGGACGTCCCCGACAAAGGCGGTTTGACTGGGGCGATGGAAAAAAGCTACGGGGCGGGGGGTCTGGCCGGGGCAATGCAGCACTTCCAGTGTCTGGTTGCCGACGCTCACCGTGTCGCCCTGCTCCAGCCAGCGATCGGGCGTGAACGCCGGGGTATGCGGAAAGCCGAACCTCTCGCTCTGCTGCGGCAGCGACTCCAGCCAGAATGCATCCTCCCTCTGCGGCCCCTCGACCGGGATGTTGAGCCTTGCTGCGATCTCCGCCGCCGCACCAACATGATCCAGATGGCCGTGGGTCAGCAACAGTTTGGTCAGGCGCAGACCGTTCTCCTCCACGCCGGCAAGCAGCACCCCGGCATCGCCGCCAGGATCGACCAGGGCCGCTTCAAGGGTTTGCTCGCACCAGATCAGGGAACAGTTCTGCTCGAACGGGGTGACGGGGATGATGAGGTATTTCATGGATTCGGTATTTATCCTGCGGGAATGATGTCGGTGACCAAAACAGCATGGCCAATAATTTCCCATTTCACGTCGTAATCCAGCAGCTTTATGCCGAAAACCCGCTTGCCGTCGCTCTTCCCATAGTAGGCGGGACGCGGGTCCTGGCTCAGTATCTGACGTATCAGCAGCTCCAGTTCCGGCACCGCCGCGCAGCGATCCAGCGCAGGCCGGCTGAAATCCACCTCGAACAAGGCGGCGGGGGCTTCCGCCGCGAAACCGCCGCTTGCGCCGGGAATAATATCCGAATACGGCAGATAGGGTTTGATATCCAGCACCGGCGTACCGTCCATCAGATCCGCGCCCTTCAGGTGCAGCAGCACCCGCCCCGGCGCGGCTTCGATGCGTTCCAGCTCGACCGCTGACAGGCCGATGGGATTGGGGCGGTGGGTGGAGCGGGTAGCAAAGACGCCCAGGCGGCGATTGCCGCCCAGTCGCGGCGGGCGCACCGTCGGTTTCCACGGCTCGCCCAGGCAGGCGTGAAAAACGAAACTCACCCAGATGTGCGAAAAGCCCTCCAGCCCGCGCACCGCCTCCGCACGGTTATACGGCGGCAGCAGCTCCAGCACCGCCCGCGCCGCCGGCACTAGGCCCGGCTGGCGGGGAATGCCGAATTTTTCCCTGAAACAGGAATGGATAACGCCGATCGGCGCAAACGTGAACATGGGGCGGATTATCCAACAAAAAGCTGTTTAACCGCAAAGGACGCAAGGGGCGCAAAGGAATTCAATGACTTGAACAACTTAATCTATTTACCAGATGGGTGATGCAAAATAATTCATTTGATCATAGTTTCGCCTAGAGGCGCCTACTTTTGGTACCTTGCGAACCTTCGCGTCCTTTGCGGTGAAATGCCGTTTTTAGGTTTATATTCCATGCCCATAGCTGAGGCGATGGGGTAAAATGGCAACCGTTGCTTGTTTCCGGGAGTTGCATCATGCGCATCGAAGTTCACGTACACGGCGTCCTCAACCTCTGCAAGGGCGTCACCCTGATCCAGGTAGAAAACGGCCTGCGCAAGTGGCTGGATTATCTGGATGTGGAAACCATCGCCGAGGCGCGCAGCATGGAACAGGATGAGCCCGGCATCGTCTTTCACCGCCCCGACCGCACTCTGGAAATATGCTGGACCGGCGAAGTCGGCAGAAATTTTGTGAACCGGCTGCAGGACGCGCTGTATGAACTCGGCCCGCTGACCGAGCGCGCTTCGCAGATCGAACTGACCTACTACTACGAAGACGGCCGCGACGAATATCAGCTTCTCTTCGTCGGCCCGAGCGAAGAATCCATACACCTGGCGCAACGACAGCGCATGATCGAAGACGTCGCCAGCCTGCTCTCCCGCCATTTCAGCCAGGCAGATGTCGTGCAGGTCACTGACTTGGTCAATGTCCTGTTCGACCACGACCTGGAAAAGCGCAAGAGCGCCGAGTCCGAGCCCGATTTCCAGCCGTCGGGAGGGAGCCTGCTGCACTTCCGCAAGAAGCATCTGCACTGAAGCGGCGGGTAAGATTTTGGTGATATGAATCGAGTCCCGGTTTGACGGGAAGGCGATGTCGGTTCTGCTTATGGCGAAGGCGACCTTCTCGGTAGATGGCTAAGCTACGCTGCCCGTGGGCACGGAGGAAATCACCCGCTTCGGCAACGTGATCCACGAAACTTCCGATTTAGCTTCCTACAGCGAGTCTCGCCGGACAGGGATACCCGCGACATTATCCGACTCGAAGGTTTCCTGGAAGGAACGGCTCCACGCGCGCGAGCCGTACGGTCTTAATGACAACCAGGCGGGCTAACTTTGCCTATATGGACTCCCCCCGACTGTTTACGATTGACCCAGCAGCGTGCTCCTGCCCAGCCTGAGGCGAATGTTCCGGTCGTTGTTCCAGCAGTAGACATCCGTCAGCGGCAGCATGCCGGAAAGGTAGGCGGCCTGCAGCGGGTCGCTCTCGTAGATCGCCGTCACGCCCTGGCGAACGGCCATATCGGCCTTG
>JAUYSN010000013.1 GCA_030696235.1 Sulfuricella sp.
CCATCCCCACCCTAGCCCTCCCCTTGAAGGTGAGGGAACCACAACAACCCCCTCTCCCCAGCAAGGGATATTGGGGACGTAGCCCGATTAATTGGGTATTTTCCATAGTCCTCAGCAACCTCAAAAACCCCGCTCACGTAAGAAGACGGGGTTTTGTTTGATTAAATTCACGTGTAGGTGTAATCTTAAATTCAATGACATCGATCGACATTACAGGACGCCAAAATGAGCCAGATTACTGCAAGACTGCCAGATGAACTGGTCGCTTCACTGGATGAGGCGGCTACCCAATTGCGACGGACGCGTGCCGATGTGGTTCGACAGGCGGTGGAATATTACCTAGATGATTTTGAGGATATTTCTCGCTCTATAGAGGTGCTGCGCGACCCCGCCGACCCGGTGCTGGATTGGGAAGCTGTCAAGCATGACCTACTTCGTCAGCATTAAGCAGAGCGCAGTCAAGGCGCTTGAGAAGGTGGCGCGGGAAGATCGACTGCGTATTATCGACGCCATCGATCAGCTCAAAATCAATCCCACGGCGGGCGGCGTGCTGAAAGGCGAGTTTTCCGGATTACGCCGTATTCGGGTTGGCAACTATCGCGTGGTGTACGAAGTGCAGGATCAGAAGTTGATCGTGCTGGTTGTCCGTATCGGACATCGCCGGGAAGTTTATCGATAGGCCCGGGCAGTCTCCGTTATTCCCCCCTCCCCAGCAAGCGTAGGGTGCGTCTCACGCACCATTTTGTTATGTTGGCGCGCACGGCGGCGCACCCTACTATAGCCCGCCGGGCGGCCTTGGCACTTTAAAGAAACCGCTCAAATTGCACTCAAATATTACTTGCTTGCCGAAGCAAGCAGCCTGACATTCTTCTCATAAGCCTCCCGCGCATTCCTCACACATTCCAGAAACAACGGCAACTCTTCCATCAGCAGCGCCTGCGGCCCATCCACCAGCGCCTTGGTGGGTGCAGGGTGGAAATCCACCAGGATCATGTTGGCGCCGGCGATCACGCCTTGCATCGTGGCGTGGAAAATTTCCAGGAGGCCATCCGGGGCGCGGTTGCGGGTGCCGACCGAGTGCGACGGGTCTACGCATACCGGCATTCGGGTCAGGCGCCTGACCACGGGTACATGGGCGAAATCGACCAGGTTGCGGTGCGGGTCGCCCATGTTGGTTTTCATGCCCCTGAGGCCGAACACCACGTTGCGGTTGCCTTCCGAGGCCAGGTATTCGGCGGCGTTGAGGGATTCGTCCAGGGTGATGCCGAAGCCGCGTTTGAGCAGCACCGGGAATTCGCGCTGGCGACCGACAATTTTCAGCAGCTCGAAGTTCTGGGTGTTGCGGGTTCCGATCTGCAGCATCACCCCGGTGGGGTTGCCGGTCTGCTTTAATGCTTCACGGATCTCGTCGACATGGGATTCATGAGTGACTTCCATGGCAATCACCTTGATGCCGTACTTGCCCGCCAGTTCGAACACCCAGGGCAGGCAGGCCTTGCCGTGGCCCTGGAAGGCATAGGGGCTGGTGCGCGGCTTGTAGGCGCCCATCCGGGTGCAGACCTGGCCGTGATCGCGCAGCGCCTTCATCATCATCTCGACGTGTTCCGGCGTGTCCACCGCGCACAGGCCGGCGAAGACGTTGAGGTTGTCCTGGCCGAAGCGCACGCCGTTGTATTCGAAATGAGTGGGGCGATGGTCGTCCTTGTGCCGCCCCAGCACGCGGTATTCCTCGGAAATGCGCACCACGCGCTCGACGCCGGGCAGGCTTTCGATGTTTTCCAGCGACAGCGAGGCGGTATCGCCGATCAGGTAAATTTCCGTCAGGGTCTGCTGGGCGCCTTTTTCATGGTGGATACGAGTCTTGATCTTGGGCAGTTGGCCAAGGTGGTCGAGCAGTTGGCGGTATTCGGTGCTGTCGGGCTGGGCGTCGGGTGAAAGGATCAGGATCATGATGGTGCTCCAGATTTTAAATTTGAATGGCGGTGCAACCGGCTGCGTCGCAGCGCAGATAGCTGCCATGATCATACCAGCTATCCAGTACCCAGCGCTCGCAGTCGCGGCCATCGACCCGATGCAGATGACGGGCAGGGCGGTGGGTGTGGCCGTGGATCAAACGGGGGTAGCCGTGCTCGCGCAGGGCGGCGGCGACCGCGTCCGGATGGACATCCATCTCCACGATGGATTTCAGCTGTTTGTCGGTTTCGCTGCGCTGGCGCAGTGCCTCGATCTCGGCCTTGCGCTCCGCCAGAAGGCGGGAGAGAAACTCCATTTTCCATGCCGCTTGCCTGACCCTGGTGCGGAAGGCGAGATAAGCCGTGTCGCCGGTACAAAGGGTGTCGCCGTGCATCAGCAGGGTCGGCGTGCCGTAAAGATCGATCAGGGTGGGGTCGGGAAGCAGGCGGGCGTGGGCTGCGCGCGCGAAGTCCTCGGCCATGAGGAAATCGCGGTTGCCGTGCATGATGAAAACTGCCGTGCCGCTCCGGCTCAATTCCGCCAGGGTGTTTGCGACCGCAGCGTGATGGGGGTCGGCCAAGTCGTCGTCGCCTGCCCAGTACTCGAACAGGTCGCCCAGGATGTACAGCGCCTCGGCTTGGGATGCGGTGCGACGCGCGAACTCTTCAAATATTCGCGTGGTCTGCGGGCGTTCCGGGCTGAGGTGCAGGTCGGCGACGAACAGGCTGTGGGTCATAGGGGTGATGAGCGATGGGTGATGAGCGATGGGGATGACTCATTGCTCATCACCCCTCACCCATGACTCATCAGCAGATTTCGACGCTCTCGATCACCACATCCTCAAGAGGCACATCCTGGTAGCCGGACTGGTTGCCGGTCTTGACCTTGCCGATGCGGTCCACCACTTCCTTGCCTGCGGTGACCTTGCCGAACACGCAATAGCCGAAGCCCTGCGAGGTTGGTGCAGTGTGGTTGAGGAAGCTGTTGTTCGCCGTATTGATGAAAAACTGGCTGGAGGCCGAATGGGGGTTGGGGGTGCGCGCCATGGCGATGGTGTAGGTTTCGTTCTTCAGGCCGTTGGCGGCTTCATTCTCGATCTCACCCATGGTTTCCTTCTGGATCAGGCCGGACATGAAACCGCCGCCCTGGATCATGAAGCCATCGATGACGCGATGGAATATCGTGCCGTCGTAAAAGCCTTTTTCAGCGTACTTCAGGAAGTTGGCAACGGTCTTTGGTGCTTTTTCGGCATCCAGTTCGAGGGTGATGTCGCCGAAATTGGTGTGAAGCTTAACCATGGGGCTTTTCCTTTTTGCTCTGTGGGGTTTTCTTGCGGGATTTTGCCGGCTTGGCTGCTTTCGCGACCGTTGCGGATTCTGTAACCAGCACCATTTCCTCGATGACCACCGGCTCTACCGGAACGTCGGCAGTAAACGGCCCGCCAGCCGTCGTGGGCAGGGCGCCGATCTTTTTCGCGATATCCATGCCTTTGACCACCTTGCCGAAGACGCAATAGCCGTAGTAATCGGGATGGGGGCGGTGGTGGTTGAGAAACTTGTTGTCATCAAGGTTGATGAAGAACTGCGCGGTGGCAGAGTCCGGGTCATAGGCACGCGCCATGGCGAGCATGCCGGGCTCGTTCCTGAGGCCGTTGGTGGCTTCGTTGGGAACCGGGTCGAAGGTTGGTTTGTACTGGAAATCCGGGGTGAAACCACCGCCCTGGATGACGAATTGCTGGATGGTACGGTGGAAAACCGTGCCATTGTAATGGCCACTGCTAACATAGTGCAGGAAGTTGGCGACGGTTTTCGGCGCCTTGTCGGGATACAGCTCAAATACGATATCGCCCTGGCTGGTCCGCATTTTTACCAGCGGATTGGCGGCTAGCGCAGCGCAGCTGATGAACATCCCCACCATCAGCAGAATCAGGCGTAATTTCATGCTATATCCTCATCCTCGCAGATAATTTTCCATCGGTTGTCTTCAAGTCCCCAGTGCTGGTACTTGCGCATATCAGCGCGCGGCGGGGGCGGGCCGGGGTTGGGCTTCGGCCGCTGGGGCGGCGGCAGGCGCGATGCCTTTTGCCGGCGCGCGGTTCACCCCGCCGGTAGCGGAAAACAATTCTTTCAGCAGCGTCAGCTTGGTTTGTGCAGTGACATTGCCCTTGTCCAGTTGCAGCGCCTTGTCATAGGCCTGGCTCGCCATCTTGGCATAAATATCGCCCAGATTCTCGTGCGCTGTGGCATAGCTGGGGTGGGTGCTGATCGCCATTTCAAGAGACTGGCGGGCCTTGTCGAGCTGACCCTGGGAGGCATAGAGTACCGCCAGGTTGTTGTAGGGTTCGGGCAGTTCGGGGTATTCCTCGGTAAGCCGGGTGAATATCTGGATTGCTTCCGCATTCTTGCCCTGCTCTGCCAGGATCAGTCCCTTGAGAAAACGGCCCTGGGCGATTTTCGGTCCCTGGGCGTCCTTGGGGCGGCTGGCGAGGTAGCTTTCGAGGCGTTCCAGGGCCTTGTCGTTCTGCCCCTGTTTGTAGAGCTTGTTGATGTCTTGCAGCTCATCGGCGCGTGCCGGCTGGCCGAAGGTGAAGAACAAGGCGCAGGACAGGGAGGCTAAGAACGCGGCAATGCGGAAACGACTCATTGGTAGTATACTTTTCACTATTTGCAAACAGGCTGAATTCTAACAAGAACCGCCCTTTTCACCAAACCCTATTGCTTTGAATTTTTTCAGAATGACCCAAGTTTATGAGCAGCAGCGATAACGCACCCGTTCCCCATTTCATCCGCAACATCATCGAGGCCGATCTTGCCAGCGGAAAGCACAAGACTATTGTCACGCGCTTTCCGCCCGAGCCCAACGGCTACCTCCACGTCGGCCACGCCAAGTCGATCTGCCTGAATTTCGGTCTGGCGCTGGACTACCAGGGCAAGTGCAACCTGCGCTTCGACGATACCAACCCGGAGAAGGAAAGCGAGGAATACGCCCGGTCCATCCAGGACGACGTGCGCTGGCTGGGCTTTCAGTGGGATGGCGAGGTGCGCTGGGCATCGGACTATTTCGAGGCGCTGTACGATTACGCAGTCGAGCTGATCCGGCAGGGCAAGGCTTATGTGTGCGACCTCAGCCCAGAGGAAATGCGCGAATATCGCGGCACGCTCACGGCGCCGGGCAGGAACAGCCCGTACCGCGAGCGCAGCGTGGCGGAAAATCTCGACCTGTTCGCCCGGATGCGCGCCGGCGAATTCCCCGACGGCAGCAAGGTCCTGCGCGCCAAAATCGACATGGCCTCGCCCAACATCAACCTGCGCGATCCGGCGATCTACCGCATCCGCCGCGCCCATCACATCCGCACCGGCGACAAGTGGTGCATCTACCCGATGTACGACTACACCCACTGCATTTCCGACGCGCTGGAGAACATCACCCATTCCCTGTGCACGCTCGAGTTCGAGGACCACCGCCCGCTTTACGACTGGGTGCTGGACCAGCTGCCGGTGCCATGCCATCCGCAGCAGATCGAATTTTCCCGCTTGGAACTGCAGTACACCCTGACCAGCAAGCGCAAGCTGAACCAGCTGGTAACGGAAAAGCGGGTTTCGGGCTGGGACGATCCGCGCATGCCCACCATCACCGGCATGCGCCGGCGCGGCTACACGCCCGAGGGTATCCGCGAGTTCGCGCGGCGTATCGGCATCTCCAAGAGCGACAACGTGGTCGACATGAGCGTGCTCGAAGGCTGCATTCGCGAGGACATGGAAGTGCGCGTGCCGCGCGTGATGGCGGTGATCAAGCCGCTGAAGGTAGTGATCACCAACTTCGTCGAGGGCGAAACGCAGTCGCGCGAAGCGGGCTTCCACCCCAACCATCCCGAGTTCGGCAACCGGGTCGTGCCATTTTCGAAAGAAATCTGGATCGAGGCCGACGATTTCACCGAAACCCCGCCGGCGGGCTGGCAGCGTCTGGTGCCGGGCGGCGAGGTGCGGTTGCGCTACAGCTATGTCATCAAGTGCGACGAAGAGATCAAGGATGCCGCCGGCAAGGTGGTTGACCTGCGCTGCTCGATCGATCCCGACACGCTCGGCAAAAACCCGCAGGGGCGCAAGGTCAAGGGCGTGATCCACTGGCTTT
>JAUYSN010000014.1 GCA_030696235.1 Sulfuricella sp.
GCGCAAGAACACCGGCGACGACCGCCGCCGCACCCACGACATGAACACCGCGAACTGGATTCCGGACCTGTTCATGCAGCGCGTGATGGAAGCCGGCGACTGGACGCTGTTCTACCCCAACGACGTGCCCGACCTGCACGACAAGTTCGGCAAGGCGTTTGAAGAAGCTTACGTCGGCTACGAAGACAAGGCCGCCCGCGGCGAACTCAAGCTGCACAAGAAGATCCCCGCCCTGCAGCTGTGGCGCAAGATGCTCACCATGCTGTTCGAAACCGGTCATCCCTGGATCACCTTCAAGGACCCGTGCAACATCCGCAGCCCGCAGCAGCACGTGGGCACGGTGCACAGCTCCAACCTGTGCACCGAGATCACGCTCAACACCAACGAGCATGAAATCGCGGTGTGCAACCTCGGTTCGGTCAATCTGGTGGCGCACCTGAAAGACGGCGTGCTCGATACGGTGAAGCTGCAAAAAACCGTGCGCACTGCGATGCGCATGCTCGACAACGTCATCGACATCAACTACTACGCCGTGGCCAAGGCGCGCAACGCCAACCTCAAGCACCGCCCGGTGGGCATGGGCATCATGGGCTTCCAGGACTGTCTGCACGCCCTGCGCGTACCCTACGCCAGCCAGTCTGCGGTCGAATTCGCCGACCGTAGCATGGAAGCGGTGGCCTACTACGCCTACATGGCTTCCACCGAGCTGGCCGAAGAGCGCGGCCGTTACGCTACCTTCACCGGCAGCCTGTGGGATCGCGGCATCCTGCCGCACGAGTCCAACGCCCTGGTGCGCGAGGCGCGTGGCGGCTACCTGGAACTGGACGAGTCCGTTACCCTGGACTGGGAAGCCCTGCGCGCCCGCATCAAGCAGTTCGGCATGCGCAACTCCAACTGCCTGGCGATCGCGCCGACGGCGACCATCGCCAACATCGTCGGAGTCTCCGCCAGCATCGAGCCGACCTACCAGAACCTCTACGTCAAATCCAACCTGTCGGGCGAATTCACCGTGGTCAACGATTACCTGGTGGAAGACCTGAAAGCGGCCGGGCTGTGGGACGAAGTGATGATCTCCGACCTCAAGTACTTCGACGGCACCCTGAGCAAGATCGACCGTATCCCGGCCGAACTGCGCAGCCTTTACGCCACCGCCTTCGAAGTTGACCCGAGCTGGCTGATCGAAGCCGCCGCCCGCCGCCAGAAGTGGATAGACCAGGCGCAGAGCCTGAACATCTACATCGGCCAGCCCTCCGGCAAGAAGCTCGACGAAACCTACAAGCTGGCCTGGATTCGCGGCCTCAAAACGACCTACTACCTGCGCAGCTTGGGTGCATCCCACGCCGAAAAATCCACCTCGAAGGCCGGTGCGCTGAACGCCGTGCCGGTGGACGGGGGCATCGCGGCGGCGGAGACCAAGTTCTGCTCCATCGACAATCCGGAATGTGAGGCTTGCCAGTAAAAGGCTTTATTTACCGCTAAGGACGCGAAGGTTCGCAAAGGTTTGTATTGCCTTACCTCGCGTAACCTTGCGTCCCTTGCGGTGAAACAAGAAATTAAATGGAGACAATAATATGCTGAGTTTCGAAGACACCACCCCCACCAAAGCCGCCATGCCTATGCCACAAGTCACGCCACAACCCGTCGACGAGCCTGTTTCCGCTGCCCTCACCGGAATCCGCGACACCCGCCGTATCCGCGCCGAGGATAAGCGCATCATCAATGGCGGCGCCGACGTCAACCAGCTGGTGCCGTTCAAGTACAAATGGGCTTGGGAAAAATACCTGAATGCCTGCGCCAATCACTGGATGCCGCAGGAAGTGAACATGAACCGCGACATCGCGCTGTGGAAAGACCCCAACGGTCTGACCGACGACGAGCGCCTGATCATCAAGCGCAACCTCGGCTTCTTCACCACTGCCGACAGCCTCGCCGCCAACAACATCGTGCTCGGCACCTACCGCCACATCACCGCGCCGGAATGCCGCCAATACCTGCTGCGCCAGGCGTTCGAAGAGGCCATCCACACCCACGCCTACCAGTACATCGTCGAGAGCCTGGGCCT
>JAUYSN010000017.1 GCA_030696235.1 Sulfuricella sp.
GAAGAGGGGCAGTGGTATTACCTGGATGGAGATATCAAGAAAAGCTGATGCGGCACGGATTATGCCATCAGTATATTGCGTTTCGGCGCGAATGCTGTAATGCTTGACTGTGATTTGCTAATCGATAGTCCGCGATTTCGACATTGAAGCACTTCCGGCTACGTGCATGCCTACGAAGCGAGCGGCGGAACCAGCCTGGCCACGAAAATCCTGCTGAAAGTGGCGCGCCTGCTGAGCCAGCGCCTGCGCCAGACAAGTGGGCAGCTGGTGGACTATCTGGAAGGTTGAAGAATCTGCCCATGGCAAACATGCTGCAGAGCCACGACCGGGATGGCATTACAGCCCGCTCAGCACCTTGATGTGTGCCGCCACGCTGCGGCCCAATGCGTGCAGTTCATAACCCCCCTCTAGCGCCGAAACGATGCGGCCGCTGGCATGCTTTTCCGCAACATCCTTGATCTGCTGCGTGACCCAGGCATAATCCGCCTCCTTCAGCCTGAACATCGCCATGTCATCCTCCCAGTGGGCGTCGAAGCCGGCGGAGATGAACAGCATTTCGGGTCGAAAGCGTTCCAGCGCGGGCAGCCAGCGCTCGCTCACCGCCTGACGGAAGGCAGCGCCATCGGTTCCCGCCGGCAGCGGCACGTTGATGATGTGGTCGTTGCCACTGTCGGCACCGCAGTGGGGATAGAAAGGATGCTGGAAGGTCGAGCACAGCATGACGCGCGGATCGTCGTGAAAAATCTCCTCGGTGCCGTTGCCGTGGTGCACGTCGAAATCGGCAATGGCGACGCGTTTCAGGCCATAGTGCTCGATGGCGTGAGCAACGCCGACGGCGACATTATTGAATATACAAAAACCCATGGCGCGTGCGGATTCGGCATGGTGACCGGGCGGACGGATGGCACAGAAGGCATTCTCCACCTTGCGCTCCATCACCAGATCGGTCGCCAGCACCACTGCACCTGCCGCGCGTAGCGCCGCGTTCAGCGTAAACGGGTTCATCGCCGTGTCTGGATCGAGGTAAACCAGCCCGTGCTGGGGCGCTGCGGCTTGCACGGCTTCGATGTAATGCGGCTTGTGCACCCGCGCCAGTTGCTCGAACGTGGCCAGCGGCGCATCATGGTGCTGAAGGAAGGACAGCAACCCGGAAGCAATCAGCTGGTCGTCAATGGCGCGCAGCCGCGCCGGGGATTCCGGATGATCCGCCCCCATGTCGTGCTTGAGGCAATCTGGATGGGTGATATAACCAGTATGCAATTGTCACACCTAAAATCGTGCCGTCAACTAAAATGGAAGAAAAGAAGCTGAACACACCGGATTCGGCCATCCATCTCCCTTAGCGCTATATTTAACCTAAACAACAACGAGTGCAAGCCCATGGGACAACATTACCTCAGCACCCTTTTCTCTCCCAAATCGGTCGCGATCATCGGCGCCAGCGACCGCGCCGACTCGGTGGGAGCCATCGTATTCAAAAACATGCTGGAAAGCGGCTTCAAGGGGTCGCTTTACCCGGTCAACCCCAACCACAAGAAAATCCAGGGCAAACGCGCCTATGCCACGATCGAAGAAATCGGCAAGCCGGTTGAACTGGCGGTGATCTGCACCAATGCGGCAACCGTGCCCGACGTCATCGAAGCCTGCGGCAAGCACGGCGTGCGCGCCGCGGTAGTACTGTCCGCCGGTTTTAGCGAAGTAGGCGCCCATGGTGCCGAGATCGAGCGCACCATGCTGGCCAACGCCAGAACTTACGGCGTGCGCATTATTGGCCCTAACTGCCTCGGCATCATGCGCACCGGCATCGGCCTCAACGCCACATTCTTCAAGGGCAACGTCAAGCCTGGCAAGCTCGCACTGGTATCGCAATCGGGCGCGCTCTGCACCGCCATTCTGGACTGGGCGCCGGCCAACGACATCGGTTTCTCCAGCGTGGTTTCGATGGGCACTTCGGCCGACGTGGATTTCGGTGAAATTCTCGACTATCTGGCGTCAGACCCGCAAACCGAGAGCATCCTGATCTACATCGAGGGCATCCACAAGGCGCGCGGCTTCATGAGCGCCCTGCGCGCCGCCGCCCGCTCCAAGCCGGTGTTCGTGGTCAAGGTCGGGCGTCATGCCGCCGGCTCGAAGGCGGTGATGTCGCACACTGGTGCGCTGGTCGGCTCCGACGACGTGTTCGACGCCGCAGTGCGCCGCGCCGGCGTGGTGCGCGTGATGTCGATCGGCGAGCTGTTTTCCGCCGCCAAGGCCCTTGCCTCACCCCACCGCTCCAGCGGCAACCGGCTGGCTATCATCACCAACGGCGGCGGGCCGGGCGTGATGGCGATCGACCATGCTGTCGACCTGGGCGTAGCCGTTGCCAGCCTGTCCGACCAGACCATAGCCCAACTGAACAAAGTCCTTCCCGCCACCTGGTCGCACAACAACCCGGTGGACATCATCGGCGACGCCACGCCGGAACGCTACCGCGACGCGGTAAACATCTGCATGGAAGATTCCGGCGTGGACGGCGCGCTGGTGATCCTCACCCCCCAGGCGATGACCAACCCGCTGGCAGTGGCCAACACGCTGATCGAAATCGCCAGCCGCTTCAAGAAGCCGCTGCTGACCTGCTGGATGGGCGACATCCAGATCAAGGCAGGGCGGGCCGCGTTTGCCCAGGCCCGTATCCCCACCTTCAGCACGCCGGAATCCGCGGTCGAGGCCTTCTCCTACATCACCGCCTTCTACCGCAACCAGCGCCTGCTGGCGCAAACTCCCGGCCCGCTCTCGCACCGCAACGAGCCGGACGTGGAGGGCGCGCGCATGCTGATCGAAACCGTACTGTCCGAACGGCGCAAGGTGCTCTCGGAGATGGAATCCAAGGCCTTGCTGGCTGCATTCCGCATCCCGGTGGCAAGCACCGTCATCGCCCGTTCCCCCGGCGAGGCACTGCTCCTGGCCCAGCAACTCGGCTTCCCGGTGGCGATGAAGGTCAACTCGCCCGACATCACGCACAAGTCCGATGCCGGCGGCGTCAAGCTCAACCTGATGAACGCGGCCGCAGTGCGCGCCGCTTATCAGGACATCATCAGCGAGGTGAAGAAAAACCGTCCGGCGGCGCATATCGACGGCATCGCCATCCAGCCGATGGTGGTCAAGCCCAATGGCCGTGAGCTGATGCTGGGCGTGACTTCGGACCCGGTGTTCGGCCCGGTGATCACCTTCGGCGCCGGCGGCACCACGGTGGAAGTGCTGGGAGACCGCGCCGTTGCGTTGCCGCCCCTGAACAGCTTCCTGGTGCGCGAACTGATTGCCGGCACGCGCATCTCGAAACTGCTCGGCGCCTTCCGCCACATGCCGCCGATCCAGATGGAGGCACTGGAAAGCCTGTTGCTGCGCGTTTCAGAGATGGTCTGCGAGCTCCCCTGGCTCAAGGAAATGGACATCAACCCGCTGATCGTCGACGAGAACGGCGCACTGGCAGCCGACGCGCGCGTGATGGTGGACTTCGCCCCGGTCTCCGGCGACCGCTATGCCCATATGGCGATCTATCCCTACCCTTCCCACCTGGTCACCAACTGGCAGTTGCCGGACGGCACGGAAATCACCATTCGGCCGATCCGCCCTGAAGACGCCGAGATGGTGCAGGAGTTCGTGCGCGGCCTGTCGGACGAAGCCAAGTATTTCCGCTTCATGAACACCATGCAGGAACTTTCTCAAACCATGCTGGCGCGCTTCACGCAGATCGACTACGACCGTGAAATGGCGCTGATCGCCGTGACCGAAGAAAGCGGCAAGGAAGTGGAAATCGGGGTCAGCCGCTACGCCATCAACCCCGACGGCGAATCCTGCGAATTTGCCTTGGTGGTGAGCGACCAGTGGCAGCACAAGGCAATCGGCCACAAACTGATGGGCAGCCTGATGGATGCGGCCCGCGACAGGGGCCTGAAAATCATGGAAGGCGAAGTGCTGGCGAGCAACCACAACATGCTCAAGCTGGTTGCGACGCTCGGTTTCGCCATCGCCACCAGCGCGGAAGATGCGGCCATCAAGCGGGTGACCCGTAGCCTGTAAACCTGGAAAAGCTATTGAACCGCAGAGGACGCAAAGGACGCGGAGGAATTCAAATGCTTGACGTAAAAAATGCACTCACCAGCCGGACAAGCCGGAACCAAAATGGGTGATGGGTCATGTAGGTTGGCGGTGAGCGTAGCGAACCCCAACACAATGCCGCCGGGGAAATGTTGGGGTTCACGTTGCTCACCCCAACCTACATGACTACCCGGAAAGCCGCGCTACCGCTTGATCTACGATATATTCTTCTCATAAATTGCGAAGACTTGACTGATAAGAGACTAATCGGTGACTCGGCAAAACTTGGCAATGCCTTGTTTCTCCTCTGCGTCCTCCGCGTCCTCTGCGGTGAATCGCCGTTTTTAGGGTAAAACAGATGGACACCTCCCTCGCCCGCCAGGAAATTCTGGTTGCCGCGCTCCGCAGCGCCCTCGGAGAAGCGGTCGAGATGGTGGAAACACACATCTCCTGGGTTCTTCTGGCTGGCGACTATGCCTACAAGATCAAGAAAGCGGTCGACCTCGGCTTTCTCGATTTCAGCACCCTGGAGAAACGCCGCTTCTATTGCGCGGAAGAACTGCGCCTCAACCGGCGACTGGCGCCCGATCTCTACCTGGAAGTCGTTCCCATCGCCGGCAGCGCAGAGCATCCTGTCTTGAACGGCCCCGGACCAGCCATCGAATACGCCGTTAAAATGCGGCGCTTCCCCCAGAGCTGTTTGCTCGACCAGATGTTGCTACGCGGCGAACTGACACCTGAAACGATAGACGCCATTGCCCGCAGAATCGCCGATTTCCATGGCCGCACTGCAATCGCAGACAACGAAAGTCCTTTCGGAACGCCGGAGCGGACTCACCTGCCGGTGGCGGAAAATTTCGCGCAAATTCGCCCGCGACTGCGGGATAAAGAAGACCTTATCCGCCTAAGCGAATTGGAGCGATGGAGCGAACGGGAATATCAGGCCCATTTCAATGCCCTCGCGGCACGCAAGGCGCGGGGCTTTGTCCGCGAGTGCCACGGCGATCTGCATCTCGGCAACATGGCGCTACTGGATGGGGAGGCGGTTCCCTTCGATTGCATCGAGTTCAGCGACAACCTGCGCTGGATCGACGTTATCAGTGAGGCGGCCTTCCTGGCCATGGATCTGCAAGACCGGGGGCGGCCTGACCTGGCGCGCCGATTCCTCAATGCCTACCTGGAGCAAACCGGGGATTACGAAGGTCTTGAGGTGCTACGCTACTACCTGGTGTACCGCGCCATGGTGCGCGCCAAGGTGGCCTGTATCCGGGCAGAGCAGAAGGGACTGTCCGCCGGCTACTGGACGCAATACCGAAACCACATCGAACTGGCGGCAGACTTCACTCGCCCCTTTCAACCTTTCCTCGCCATCACCCACGGCTTGTCCGGCTCCGGAAAAACCACGGTCACACAATCATTGCTGGAAGCGATAAGCTTGTTTCGGGTCCGTTCCGACGTGGAAAGAAAACGCTTGTACGGGCTCAAGCCGGAGGCGCGCAGCGGCGCCGGGACAGGCGGAGGTATTTACTCTCTGGAAGCCAACGAACGCACCTACCGACGACTGGTGGAAGTGGCGCGGGGAATTGTCCAGTCCGGCTTCTCCGCCATCGTCGACGCCGCCTTCCTGAAACGACGAGAACGAGCCGCTTTCCATGAACTGGCTCAGGAATTAAGCGTTCCTTTCGTCATTCTGGATGTCACAGCACCCGAAAACCTGCTGCGGGAACGGGTGAAGCAGCGCATGCAACACGGGCGTGATGCCTCGGAAGCGGATATCACGGTGCTGGAAAACCAGCTCCGCAGTAGCGAGCCGCTGGACGACAGCGAACTGACCGTAACTATCGGGGTGGATACGGAACAGACAGAAAATGTTCAGGCGCTGGTGCAGCGCCTGACGAAGGCTACTTCTTGCTGAGGAGTGCTGCGATTTGCGCTTCCGCCGCAATCCAGTCCTGCACTTGGTCGCCCAGGAATCCATGCCGCTCGGCGTGGTAATAAGCAGCCTCGGCAACCATGCGATAGCGCTGCTCGGGGGTGATGGTGGATTTGCCAACCGTTGCGCGCTTCGCAGCAGGTTTTTTCGGCGCAGCGGTTTTTTTCGGCGCAGCAGGTTTTTTCGGTGCTGCCGCAACAGCCTTCTTCGGCGCAGCCACCTTGGCAGCAACTGGCTTTTTCACAGTAGCTTTTGTAGTGGTTTTTGCAGCGCTTGATGATGTCGTTTTCTTGATTGTGCTTGGGGTTGTCGCCATAATATTTTTCTCCAGGTTAGATCTTGAATAATTTCACATCAAATTTTTGAATTCAGTATAGTTCACAACTCAAGAGTAAAACAGGTTCATGACATTATGATGAAACCTGCGTACCTTCCCTACTTTGCCTCGAGCGACCGGTCCGGTCGAACCAGAAACCTGTCGCTGCTCTCCTTGCGGTTCTGGAGGTAGCGGTTAACCGTGATCTCCCGGCCTGATTGGTCGAAAATAATTTCGTAGTAAACATAATTTTTGAACACCTCTTCGATGTTCAAGTCCTGACCCGGGTCCCACGGTTTCATCGCCGGGTCGAAGTTCTCGAAATAATAAGGCACGCCGGGCTGGAATTTTTCCGCCAGCGACGCCGCGCTTGCCCCCGCCCCAAACAGGATCGCAATAACCGCCGCTGCAATGCGTACGCCTTGTCTCATGGTCCGCACTCAGATTGTAGGGTGGGCACGTTTTTTGTGCCCACGCGAAAACAACCTTCGCTGACCGCGTGGGCACAAAGACGTGCCCACCCTACGTTTCTAAGCCGTTCCACCCACTGTCAGGCCGTCGATGCGCAGGGTCGGCTGGCCCACGCCCACCGGCACGCTCTGACCGTCCTTGCCGCAGGTGCCGACGCCGGGATCGAGCGTCATGTCGTTGCCGATCATCGACACCCGCGTCAGCACGTCCGGCCCGTTGCCGATCAGGGTCGCACCCTTGACCGGGTAGGTGATCTTGCCGTCCTCGATCATGTAGGCTTCTGCCGCCGAGAACACGAACTTGCCGCTGGTGATATCGACCTGGCCGCCGCCGAAATTGGCCGCATACAGGCCATGCTTGACCGACTTGATGATTTCCGCCGGGTCTTTGTCCCCGTTCAGCATGTAGGTGTTGGTCATGCGCGGCATCGGGATGTGCGCGAAGGATTCGCGCCGGGCGTTGCCGGTAACGGCCATGCCCATCAAGCGGGCATTCAGCGTGTCCTGCATGTAACCCTTGAGGATGCCGTTTTCGATCAGCACCGTGCACTGGGTCGGATTGCCTTCGTCGTCGACATTGAGCGAACCGCGGCGGCGGGCAATGGTGCCGTCGTCCACCACGGTCACGCCGGCTGATGCGACGCGCTGGCCGATCTTGCCGCTGAAGGCGGAGCTGCCCTTGCGGTTGAAGTCCCCTTCCAGCCCGTGGCCGATCGCCTCGTGCAGCAGGATGCCCGGCCAGCCGGAACCCAGTACCACGGTCATGGTGCCCGCCGGAGCCGGCTTGGCATCGAGATTGATGAGCGCCTGATGCACCGCCTTTTGCGCGTAATCCTGCAGCACCTCGTCGCTGAAATAGGCATAGTCGAAACGCCCGCCTCCTCCCGCGCTGCCCTGCTCGCGCCGGCCGCCATCCTCCACGATCACCTGCAGGGAAACCCTGACCAGAGGACGCACATCCGCTGCCAGCAGGCCGTCGTTGCGGGCGATCAGCACCACCTCGTATTCGCCGGCCAGCGATGCCATGACCTGGGTGACACGCGGATCGAGCGCGCGAGCATGGCGCTCCAGCCTTTCCAGCAGGGCCACTTTTTCGGCGTCCTTGAGACTGGCGATCGGATCATGGGGCAGGTAAAGCTGGGGTTTGGCCGCACCGTATACCGCCGGCACCGACTTTTCCGCCCCCTGCCGGGCAATCGCACGGGTGGTTTCTGCCGCCGCCGCCAGGGCCGGCAGGCTGATGTCATCGGAATAGGCAAATGCGGTCTTTTCTCCGGATACGGTGCGCACGCCCACACCCTGGTCGATGCTGAAACTGCCCGACTTGACTTGGCCTTCCTCCAGGCTCCACCCCTCGGCGCGGGTGTACTGAAAGTAGAGGTCGGCGTAATCCACCTGATGGGTCATGATGCGGCCGAACACCTGCTGCAGATCACCCACATCCAGCCCGTAGGGGGTCAGCAGAACGGATTGGGCGGTGCCGAACAGAGGGTCGGACTGGAACGATGCGGTTTCAATTTTCATATTCAGGATTCAGCAATTTTTCAAAGTTCGGTGGGTCAAGGCAGGCAGGCTCTTGCGCAGGCTCGCCTGATAGGCCGGGTTGACGTTGGCGATCACCACGCCGGAGCCGCGCGGTAGACGATCGAGAATCACGCCCCAGGGATCGACGATCATGCTGTTGCCGTGCGTTTCGCGGCCGGACAGATGGTAGCCGCCCTGTGCCGAAGCCACCACATAGGCCAGGTTCTCGATGGCGCGGGCACGCACCAGGGTTTCCCAATGCGCCTTGCCGGTGGTTTCAGTGAAGGCGGCGGGCACGACGATGATGTCGACGTCGCCCATGGCGCGGTAAAGTTCGGGAAATCGCAGGTCATAACATACCGATAGACCGATCCGGCCGAAAGGAGTTTCCACGACCACCACCTGGTCGCCCGGTTCGATGGTTTTTTCTTCGCGATATTTCTCGTTGCCGAGATCCAGTCCGAACAGGTGGATCTTGTCGTAGCGCGCCGCCAGCTTGCCCTTGTCGTCGTACACCAGACAGCTGTTGCGCACCTTGGTTGGAACGCTCGCCTCCAGCGGCACGGAGCCGCCGACGATCCAGATCTTGTGCTTCCTTGCCATGGTGCTGAGGAACTTCTGTATCGGGCCCTTGCCTTCCACCTCGCGCACCGCCACCTTGTCGCTTTCCTTCTTGCCCATGATGCAAAAATACTCCGGCAACACCACCAGCTTGGCACCCTGCGCGGCGGCCATGCCGATCAGGCGCTCGGCCTCGGAAAGGTTCGCCGCCACGCTCGGGCCGGAGGCCATCTGGATGGCCGCGACGCGGCAAACACCGGGCTGCGGTTTGGCGCGTGCGACTGCAGTCCGGGTCTTGGTTCTGGCGAAGCTCGATTTGGCTTTAACTGTCATTTACTTTCCTCTTGTTCATTGCTTAATTCAGTGATGAGTGAGGGGTGATGGGAAAAGTCAAAAATGGTTCGGTGGAGGGTGACCTCACGCCTCACCCATCACCCCTCACCTCACTGCGCATTCCCGCCGATTTTTACGACACTGGGATTATCCCACGTTCCCGTGATGTTGTATTCATAGGCCGCGATCTGCCCGATCGGGTCCTTGAGCAGCTTCTGCACGATCGTTGCGGCCACCCCCACCACCGGCCCGCCCAGCAGCGACGCCGCCACGCTCACCCCCTCGCCCAGGGACGGCACCACCCGCACCCGCAGGTCCTGGGTTTCCGCCGCGAGGTTGGCCTCGCCCTTCATGGTCACTTGCGCCGCCGGCCCTTCCAGCCTGAGGTTGTCGGTACGCGCCACGCCGCGGTTGATCTGCGCGGTGCCGGAAATTGAGTCGAAGGCAAAACCCTCGCTGAACACGTCGCGGAAATCCAGGGTGATCCGGCGCGGCAACGCCTGCAGGCTGAGCAGGCCAAGCAGCTTGCCCGCACCCGGCTCAATTTTGTGAAACTGGCCATTCTTCACTTCCAGCTTCAGATTGCCTGCCAAACTCGGAAAATCGATATCATGGGGACTGCCCGCCCAGGAAAGCTGGCCGTCGAGCTTCGCCGTTCCGCGCTTCACCGCTTCCGGATAGCCCAGCCGCGCCAGCAGCTTACCCACATCCTGCGCCTCAAGATGCAGATTGGCATTGGTCATCGGCCTGCGTCGCCAACCCTGCCACAACCCGTCCATCTGCAGACTGCCGTCGGGGTTGCTGATGCGCAGCTTCTCGATGCGCCAATCCTCACCCTCCTGTACCGCCATCAGTTCGAGCTTGCCCAGTTTTTTCTGCTTGGCCGAGAAACTATCCGCGATGATATCCAATGCCGGCAGCTCCTTCTCCTGCGGCGCTTCCGCCGGAACTCCCAGCTTCGCCGGAGCTGGATCAGGAATAGTCAAATGACCCAGACGCGCCTGCAGCCGGCCGCGCCCCTCGGGATTCCAGTTCCCGCTGCCGGCAAGTTCCCTGCTCTCTATCTTCGCCTGCCAGGTGCCTTCTTGCATTTTTGCACTAATACGCAAGTCGTTAAAGCGTTTGCCGAATGCATCGACCGCGCCAAATGTCAGGTCGAGCCCGGCAAGCCCAGGCAGCTGCGCCTTGGCCGACGACTGCCCGAGGATGCCGCGCCAATGATCCAGATCAAGCAGGGCCAGTTCGCCGCTCAACCAGATGCCGGGCTGCGGGGGCAACACCGCCGCTGCTCCCAGATTGACCGCGCCGCGCTCGATCGTCGTTTTGCCGTTTTCATGATTGCGCGACAGAACCGCCGCAAGTGCTTTGCCATAGTTGAGCTGAAGCAGATCCTGCTTCGTACCCGTTATTTTCTTCTCGAAGCGCAGCGGCACCGGATCGTCCGCCTTTTTGCCGAAAGGCGCAGGCAGGTTAACCGCCAGCCCGACCAGCGAAGATTCGAGCAGCATATCGGCCTGCTTTTTGCGGATCGAGACCACCCCGCGCCAGTCGGCCGCTCCGCTCAAGTTACGGATTAACGGCAGGTCAGACAATCCATGCATTCCGGCAGCGGTGGCACGCCCCTGTGCATTGATGCGCACGCCGCCATCCTTCTGGGTCGCCCCGCTGATCGAGGCAGGGCCACCCAAGACCAGCGCCGTAATACGAGGAATCCCCACCGAGGCTTCGGTAAAATCCAGACGTCCGTTCACTTGTTCCAGCGCCGGAAAGTCCGCGCCGAGCGAAACGCGGTTGTTGACGAACTGGTAGCTCCCCGCCACCCGGCTGTCCTTGTTGCGTCGCAAGGGGATAACCAGCTTCAGCTTGAAATTGCCGTTGCCCGATGCCCCCATGCCTTCGGTGAAATCGTCGATCATGGCGCTGACCGGACTGTGGTCGATAAACTTGATCATGTCTCCGGTCGGCCCGCGGGCTTCTCCCTCCACTTCAAGGATTTCATCCCAGCTCAGCAGGTCTGGAATCACCGCGCGGGTCTTGCTGATTTGCATGCCATCGGTATTGCCTTGATGTGCGGTGATTTCCATGCGGGCGCCACGGAACAGAAGATCCACCACGATATTCTCGATTTTCGGCCAGCCCGGCGCATATTCCAGCGTACCGCCGGTCACCTTTCCGGCCACCTCGAACAGACCGCGCTTGCCGTCGGCGAAGGGGAAATCCGCCAGATTACCCTTCAGCCGCAGCCGCACATCGTTGGACTGCCCGGCCAGCAGCGCGGTGTTGAGCCAGTCGCGCGTGGATAGTCCGATCGTAAGAGGAATGTATCGGCCGACCTGGCGCGCATCGCCACGGGTGAACTGGCCGGTGAGATCGATCGTGCCCGGCTTACCCCTTTCCCTCTTGTAGCTGCCGAACAGCGTGCCCGCCAGGTGGCGGTTGGCAAGGGAAAAACTGGTCAGGTTAAGATCCAGGCCATTTTCCTGTTTCTTCCAGTTCATCTGCGCTGTCAGCGCATCCATCTCCAGCGGCTCGCGGAACAGATCCGGAAAGTTGGCCCGCACACCGTGTGAATCCAGCGCCAGCGTGCCGGACTTTTCGTTGGCGTCGAGGTTGCCGCTCAGGCCGGAAAAACCCGGCAGCTTTCCATGCGGTTTCATGCCCAAGCCGGCAAAGCCCCCCTTG
>JAUYSN010000358.1 GCA_030696235.1 Sulfuricella sp.
AAGAAAATGAAGCCGGGCCTGGTAGCCGGACTCACTGATCTAATATTAGTTAGTTTAACAGAAACAACAGCACAACTGCGCCTCATCATCAGTGTCGACCCGGACCATTGCTCAACCCGGGAAGGCCATGACAGGGTAAAATGGCATTTTATCCGCTCGACCGCCCATGCCTTCCCCCTCAGCCCAGCAAATCCTCCACGACGTTTTCGGCTACTCGGCCTTCCGCGACGAACAACAGGCCATCGTCGAGCACGTCACGGCGGGTGGCGACGCGCTGGTGCTGATGCCGACCGGCGGCGGAAAATCCCTGTGCTACCAGCTCCCCGCGCTATTGCGGCATGGCGTCGGCATCGTGGTATCGCCGCTGATCGCGCTGATGCAGGACCAGGTGGACGCCCTCAAGCAACTCGGCGTGAAGGCCGCCTTCCTCAATTCCAGCCTGACCACCGAAGCTGCCCGTGACGTGTTTGGCCGCCTGATGCGCGGCGACCTGGATATCCTCTATGTGGCCCCGGAGCGCCTGCTGATGGCGAATTTCCTGAGTGCGCTGGAGCAAGTGCAGGCCGGCCCGGGATTGGCGCTGTTCGCCATCGACGAGGCGCACTGCGTGTCGCAGTGGGGCCACGACTTCCGCCCCGAATACCGGGAATTGACGGTACTGCACGAGCGCTTTCCGGCGGTGCCGCGCATCGCGCTGACGGCCACGGCGGACGCCCCGACCCGGCGCGAGATCGTCGAGCGCCTGGCGCTGGAACAGGCACGCCAGTTCGTCTCCAGCTTCGACCGCCCGAACATCCGCTACCGGGTGACGCTGAAAGACAACGCACGAAACCAGTTGCAGGCATTTCTGGAAGCCGAGCACGCCAACGATGCCGGCATCGTCTATTGCCTGTCGCGCAAGAAAGTCGAGGAAACCGCCGCCTGGCTCAAGGAAAAAGGTTGGAACGCCCTGCCCTACCACGCCGGTCTCGACGCCGCCACGCGCAACACCAACCAGCGCCGCTTCCTGCGCGAGGAAGGCGTGATCATGGTCGCCACCGTCGCTTTCGGCATGGGCATCGACAAGCCCAACGTCCGCTTCGTTGCCCATCTCGACCTACCCAAGAGCATGGAAGGCTATTACCAGGAAACCGGTCGCGCCGGTCGCGACGGCCTGCCTGCGGACGCCTGGATGACGTACGGCCTGGGCGATGCGGTCTCGATGCGCCAGATGCTCAATTCCAGCGACGCTCCCGCCGAGCGCAAACGGGTCGAACTGCAGAAGCTCGACGCCCTGCTCGGCTTCTGCGAAGCCACCGCCTGCCGCCACCAGACCATCCTGCGCTACTTCGGCGAGGAGCACCCCGGCGACTGCGGCCAGTGTGACAACTGCCTCGAACCCGTCGACACCTGGGACGCCACCCAGCCCGCGCGGATGGCGCTATCCTGCGTCTACCGCACCGGGCAGCGCTTCGGCGTCGGCCACCTGATCGACGTCCTGCTGGGCAAAACCACGCCCCAGGTCGAGAAATTCCGCCACCACCAGCTCACCACCTTCGGCATCGGCCAGGCACTCGCCCAAGCCCAGTGGAGCAGCGTCTACCGCCAGTTGGTCGCCGCCGGCCTGCTCAACGTGGACATCGAAGCCTACGGCGGCCTGCGCCTGACCGAAGAGTCCCGCCCGGTGTTGCGCGGCGAGCAGGAAGTCTGGCTGCGGCGTGATGCCGAACCCGCCAAGAAGAGCCGAACCAGCAAGGCCGAACGCGGCGCCCGCGCCCGCGAAGCTTTCGCCGGCGCCAACGAAGACCCGCTGTGGCAAGCCCTCAAGGCCAAACGCACCGAGCTCGCCCGCGAGCAGGGCGTGCCGCCCTACGTGATCTTCCACGACAGCACGTTACTGGAAATCCTCAACCGCCGCCCCGGCAGCCTGAGGGAAATGGGCGAAATCAGCGGGGTGGGCCAAGCCAAGCTGGCGAAATACGGTGATGAGTTTTTACAGGTGCTGGAGAATGAAGCTGGGTAGGTTGGGGTGACGAAGGAACCCCAACATTCCTCTGTCTCATTTCGAGTTGGGAGTGTTGGGGTTCGCAAGCTCACCCCAACCTACAGATGCCGGCAGGTTGGATCATTCCGGCACGGTCCATTCCAGACGGATTTTGCCGCTTTTTTCCGCGCCCAGCGCGGCCAGCAATTCCGGCAACACTTCGCCCAGTTGCGTGTCGAGCTTCCAGGGCGGATTGATGATCGTCATGCCGCTGCCGTTGAGTTGAAAGTTGTTGAGCGGGGCGAGGTGGATTTCCGTGGTGAGTATCGGCTTGATCCCACTGGCAGCCAGTTGGCGGTGAAAATGGCGCACCGGTTCCGGGCTTTTGATCGGGTACCAGATGGCATAGGTGCCGGTCGGAAAGCGTTTGTGCGCTTCTTTCAGGACGGCCAGCAGGCGGCGGAACTCAACCGGCACTTCATACGGCGGATCGAGCACCACCAAGGCGCGCCGACATTCCGGCGGCAGCTGCGATTTCAGCGCCAGCGCGGCATCGATCGGCTGGATGCGCACCTGGCGGTCATCGCGGAACAACCTCTCCAGCGAACTCAGCGCATCCGGGTGGATGTCGCTCAGCAGCAGCTTGTCCTGTGGCCGCAGTAGCGCGCGTGCCAATCGCGGCGAACCGGGGTAACTGGTCAGCTGACCCTCCTTGTCCGGCAAACCCAGGCGGCGGACCAGGTTGAGAAAGTCGGCAAGCGACGGCGAAGGATGGGGAAATGCCAGTACGCGCAAAATGCCCTCCGCCGCCTCGCCCGTCTTGGCGGCCAGTTCACCGCGCAGGCTGTAGGTTCCATCGCCGGCGTGTGCGTCAAGCACGGTAAAGCCCTTTTCCTTGTGCTTGAAATGCTCGATCAACAGCATCAGGATGAGGTGTTTGAATACATCGCAAAAGTTGCCGGCATGGTAGCCGTGGCGGTAATTCATCAGAGAATAGTCCCGGTCATGGAAGGCGCGACCAAGGTCGCGGGGGAATTAAAATAGCTTACTTGTACCATGGTAAACCACCCCCCAAGGCACATGCAACAAGCCCAAAGGTCTGCTGATTTCTGCACTCCCAAAACCCGCCGCCTTGGGTTAAGCTATGCCTTTCCTCAAGCACTGAACTAACGCCATGGCTCAATACGTTTTCACCATGAATCGCGTGGGCAAGATCGTTCCGCCCAAGCGCCAGATTCTCAAGGATATCTCCCTCAGCTTTTTCCCCGGTGCCAAGATCGGCGTGCTCGGCCTGAACGGTTCGGGCAAATCCACCGTGCTCAGGATCATGGCCGGGCTGGACAAGGACATCGAGGGCGAAGCCACACCGATGTCCAACCTCTCCATCGGCTACTTGCCGCAGGAGCCGCAGCTCGACCCGGACCAGACGGTGCGCGAGGCGGTGGAAACAGGCTTGGGCGAGGTGTTCGAAGCGCAGAAGAAGCTGGAAGAAGTCTATGCCGCTTACGCCGAGCCGGATGCCGATTTCGATGCCCTCGCCACCGAGCAGGCACGGCTGGAATCCATCCTTGCCGCCAGTGACGGCCACAGCGCCGAGCAGCAGCTTGAAATTGCCGCCGATGCCCTGCGCCTGCCGCCGTGGGACGCCAGAATAGGTAATCTTTCCGGTGGCGAGAAGCGCCGCGTCGCGCTGTGCCGCCTGCTGCTCTCCAAGCCCGACATGCTGCTGCTGGACGAGCCCACCAACCACCTCGACGCCGAATCGGTGGACTGGCTGGAACAGTTCCTCACCCGCTTCCCCGGCACCGTGGTAGCCGTCACCCACGACCGCTACTTCCTCGACAATGCCGCCGAGTGGATACTCGAACTCGACCGCGGCCACGGCATCCCATGGAAAGGCAACTATTCGAGCTGGCTGGAGCAGAAAGAACAGCGCCTTGAGCAGGAATCCAAGCAGGAAGGCGCCCGCATCAAGGCGATGAAGCAGGAACTGGAATGGGTGCGGCAGAACCCCAAAGCCCGCCAGGCTAAGAGCAAGGCCCGCCTCGCCCGCTTCGACGAGCTCTCAAACTACGAATACCAGCAGCGCAACGAGACCCAGGAAATCTTCATCCCGGTGGCCGAGCGCCTGGGCGACCAGGCGATCGAGTTCAACGGCGTTAGCAAAGGCTATGGCGACCGCCTGCTGATCGACAACCTCAGCTTCCAGGTTCCGCCCGGCGCCATCGTCGGCATCATCGGCCCGAACGGCGCGGGCAAGTCCACCCTGTTCCGCATGATCACCGGCAAGGAGCAGCCGGATGCCGGCGAAGTAAAAATCGGCGCTACCGTCAAGATCGCTCACGTCGACCAGTCGCGTGACGCTCTCGGCGGCAACAAAACCGTGTTCGAGGAAATCGCCAATGGCGCCGACATCCTCACCGTCGGCAAATACGAAACGCCGTCGCGCGCCTATCTCGGACGCTTCAACTTCAAGGGCGCCGACCAGCAGAAGATCGTCGGCAACCTTTCCGGCGGCGAGCGTGGACGCCTGCATCTGGCCAGGACCCTGATCGCCGGCGGCAACGTCCTGCTGCTCGACGAACCCTCCAACGATCTCGACGTGGAAACCCTGCGCGCCCGCGAAGACGCCCTGCTCGAATTCGCCGGCTGCGTGCTGGTGATCTCCCACGACCGCTGGTTCCTCGACCGCATCGCCACCCACATCCTGGCGGCGGAAGGCGAGTCGCAATGGACCTTCTTCAACGGCAACTACCAGGAATACGAAGCGGACAAGAAAAAACGGCTGGGCGAAGAAGGCGCGAAGCCGAAGCGGATACGTTACAAGCCGATTACTCGGTGAAAGGTGTTGTAGGGCGGGTTAGGCGTCAGCCGTAACCCGCCGGATGTTTGACCATCCGGCGCAATACGCTTTGCTATTGCGTGGGCCACACACCACACAAAGCCAACCCTTATTTCCCCTCAGGGCAATCCGCGATGCACTTCACTTCCGGTATCAGCTTGCCGCCGCAGGCGAGAAAGCAGGCGTCGTAGATGGGCTGACAGCCACATTCAAGCTCGCATCTTTCCTTCCTTAGCCGGTCGAACTCCTCGGCGCGGCTGGGCTTTTTTGGCGCAGCAGGCGGAAAGTAATACGGGCCAGGCCAGGGGTGATAAAAACCGTGGCCATACCAGAAGGAATCATGCCAGCTCAGAGACAGGTACAACTGATAACGCTCCAGCTCCCAGCGATACCGGTCCAATTCAGCCGCATAGCGCTTGAGGGCCTCGCCGTAACGCCCTTCCACCAACGGCTCAATGCCTGCCAGGCAAACCTGGTAATCCGCAGTGCATCGCTGCTGGCACCCCTCCATTTTCTGTCCGCATTTTTCCAGGCAAACCTGTCCTGCGCTATCGGCAGGCGGTTCGTAGCGGTAAACGGATTGGTAACGCGGGCTCGGGCTGGCGCAGCCTACCAGGCCAACGGCGACAATACCCAGAATCATGGAACGCAGAGCGGGGAGCATGTGTCTCCTTAAATACCGAATCAAGCGGCTTCGCTGTCCATCATAGCCACTTGCAGGAAGTAAAAGTAAGTATAGCAAGCTTATCCACTGCACAATTGCAGGCCGGAATCCGGCATTTCAAAAACCGGCCATGGATTCTGACCTCCCGGTTTCATCAAGACTGCTATAATTCCCAACTTTGGCCATCCATGATATTCATAAGGAAAAGCGATATGAAGCGTTCCGCCCTTCTGCTGTGTTTCCTGAGCTTAGCGCTCTCCGCCCGCGCTGCCGACTCCTCGACTGATGCAGGGCTGGCGGAGATTCAGGCTTTGGGTCGCATCAACGGTCAGGCGCTTGCCTGCGACTACGCAGAAGCCGTCTCCCGCATCAAGACCGTGATGATTCAGCACGCGCCCAAGTCGCGGCGCTACGGGGCAGCCTTCGAGGAAACCACCAACAAGGCATTCCTTGACCAGAGCAGGAAGGATCAGACGACCTGCCCTGACGGCCCCACTCTCAGCGGGCAGATCGATGAAGCAACCCAGCGCCTGCAGGCTGCCATGCCTGCTTCTGTGACGAAGTAACCCCCATGAATCGATTGTTTCTTGCCATTCTAGCCGCAGCCTTGCTGTGCGCGGCTCCCGCCCGGGCCGAGACGCCTTCGCCCGTTGAGAGTGATCAGCCGGAGATCGGGATTGTTTCCCGTTATCTGCTGATGGATCACAAGGGGCGGGCGATTACCGATCAGGATTTTCGCGGCAGCTTTCAGCTCATCGCCTTCGGTTACACCTTCTGTCCGGATATCTGCCCAACCACCCTGGCGGAAATCTCGCTGATCATGGAAAAACTGGGCAACCGGGCCGAGCAGCTGCAACCCCTGTTCGTGACCGTGGACCCGGAACGGGATACTCCCGAAGTGTTGCGCCGCTATACCGCGTATTTTCACCCGCGCATCATCGGCCTCACCGGCTCGCCGGAACTGGTGCGACGCGTAGCAGACCACTTCAAGGTGAGGTACGAGAAGCACTGGGAACCCGGCGCGGAAAAAAACCAATATACGGTGGACCACTCGGCAGGCATGTACCTGCTGGGACCGGACGGAAGCTTTCTCGGCAAGTTCGCCTATGCCACCCCACTCCAGGAAGTGGCCGACCGAATTCGCGCACTGATGGAAGAAATCAATTTGCCGTCACCGGTGAAACCGGCTCCCGCCAGGAAGGCGCATTAACCTCACCGAGTTATCCATCTGGGCAGTGGCTAAAAGCGAACAGCTTGTTTAAACTACTGTTTGTCCTTCATTCAAATTATTCAAGACGATGAACCTCTCATACGACGTAGAAGAAGCCGATTTTGACGAACTGGTGGTTGCCCATTCGCACGAAGTACCTGTTTTGCTGGATATCGGCGCCGAATGGTGCAGCCCGTGCCGGGTGCTGGGGCCAATGCTGGAAAGGCTGGTCAAGGAATACGACGGCAAATTTGTGCTGGCGAAAGTCGATGCCGACGAAAACATGCGTATCGCCGGTCGGCATCAGGCAAGAGGCTTCCCGACCGTCATTGCCTACAGCCGCGGGAAGGAAATCGACCGTTTTCACAGCTCTCAGACCGAAGGCTTTCTGCGCCGCTTTCTCGATAGCTTTATCGAGCGCCATACCGCCGGAAACGACGCAACCGAGCCCGCACTTCAACTCGGCTGATGGGCCCGCTAGAGACACCCGCCGCAACTGCCACACCGCCAGTCATGGGAGTTAGCCGCCTGATAGAACCAGCGCATGTGGGCTTCATCGACAGGGATGTCGTGCTCGGAAAAAATATCGGCCAGCCAACCGGCGTGCTCAAGAATCCACTCGTCCTCTAACAGCCCTTCGGCAAAATCCTCGTCGTCGGGGTAAATGTAGCTGAATATGCCGAAGGTGCCCATGTCCTTCTCGCGCCGTTCGGCATCAAGGGTCAGAAGCCGCCCAAGGTAGTGGATTTCCCACTGGCCAAGGCAAAGGTTGTTTCCTTTGCTCGTCCAGCAGGCAGTAAACGGGTTCGACATGTTAAGGAAGATTTACAACGTGGCTCGAATGGCGAACATTATACCGTCAGGAAGCCGAGTTATTGACCCACGACGGCAATCCGCACCCCAAGACACTCGACTACCTGACCGACGCGGATTTTCGCCGTTTTGCGGCTCTCGGGCTGACCGTCCACGGTAACCCGACCCTCAGCGACCAGGGTTTTCCCGCGCCCGCCGCTCTCCGCCACGCCGGCAAGCTTGAGCAGGTTGCAGAGTTCGATGTATTCGCCCTTAAGCGGGAATTCGACGGATTGCATAGGGATTTCCGAAAATAGATCCGCCACGGTACGACACCGCAATTTCAGTGTCAACCATGCCTTGACCAGACAACAGACATGACTTCGCGGGCGCAACCAAATCGGTTATTCTTCGCATCCCCGATGCAGCACATCAAAACGGCGCCCACGACAACCGAAAAAGTAAAACTATGGCCATTAAATCCACCATCTTCAAAGCCGAGCTGCAAATCGCCGACATGGACCGCAACTACTACCATGACCATGCGCTCACCATCGCCCAGCATCCATCGGAAACCGACGAACGCATGATGGTGCGAGTACTGGCCTTTGCGCTGCACGCCGATGAGGCATTGTCGTTCGGCAAGGGGCTGAGCACCGATGACGAACCCGATCTGTGGCAAAAGGACTTGACCGGCGCCATTGAACTCTGGATAGACGTGGGTTTGCCCGATGAAAAACTCATACGCAAAGCCTGCGGCCGCGCCAGGCAGGTCGTCGTGTATACCTATGGCGGCCGCGGCGCCGACATCTGGTGGAACCAGAACGGCAGCAAACTCGAACGGCTCAACAACCTGACCGTAATCAACCTGTCGGAAACCACCAGCCAAGCCCTGGCAACGATGGTACAACGCACCATGCAGTTGCAACTG
>JAUYSN010000025.1 GCA_030696235.1 Sulfuricella sp.
GAGGCAGCCAGATCGTCCGGCCTGAATTGGCTGATGGCCTGCTGCGCCGCCTGCCAGAAACCGTTGCGGGATAGCGCGGCGTGAATATGCGCGATTTCCGGCCGGTTTCTCCGTCGGATCGCTGCGGCCAGGTTATTTGCATTTTCAGCGAGAATTTTTGCCCGTGTTGCGATTGCATGCTTTTCGATGACTGCCTTGACTGCCTCATACGCAGGGGTGTAGCGATCTGCCTGGCGAACCGTGAACGCAATAAAGGACTGCAGGGCGATCAGCGCCGCCAGGGCGTGGCTGGTGTTGCGCGCTTGTTTGATGGCTTCCAGGCACTGGGTTTCGGCAGTATCCGGCGTGAGGAGCAGGGCGATTTCGTTGTGTTCGGCCACGCCCTACCTCCCGCTGATTATGATCGAGATCATTTCAGCATCGTCGGCATGATCGATCAGGATGCGCTTGACCCTGTCCTGCCAGAGCAGGCCGAAGCGGCTCCGCTCTTCCGCATTGGCAACGCCCATCATGGCTTTTTGCATCAGTTCTTTCATGCCGGGGGAGGGGTCGACCCATTCCGGATGATAGGTCGTCTCCACACTGATTCCGGTATCCAGCCGGGTGTAGCGAATCTCGCCGGTGATGCCGGCATTGAAATGCAGCAGGTTTCTGCGGTCGAATTTTCCGCCGATTCCCTTGAAGCCGCCGGACTGCGCGGCACCGGTGAGCAGGCCGACGACATTGGCGATCACCCCGGTCACGCCGTCAGCCTGGCCATCGCGGAATGAGACCTGGATTGCGCCCCGCACCGGCAGTTCGTCGCCATACAGGCTCGCCAGCGCCTTGCGTGTCATCAGCCAGGCACCCGCCACCGTGGGGCAGGAGTGCCCGGCCAGCTTGACCGCATCGAGGTAGCGGTATTCGACGATCCCCTTTTCTGCCGCGCCGAGGAATTCGGCGAGCGGATCGTAAAGGGTGATTTTGGGAGCATCGTTATAGAAACTCGGGGTGTTCATCACGATCGGGAGTCACCCAAATAGGTTGCCAGCGGTTTGCCGCGGAGCCAGATTTTCCACAGGTCGGTGCGGCTGACTGAAAACGACCTGGTCTGCCCGCTATCGAAAGTATACAGCGTCAATCGGGAAATTTTGCCGTGGGCCAGTGCCTGCCGCAGCGGCCCGAACCAGTCTTTTTCCAGGTGCAACAGGGTTTCGCGCCAGCGGTGGACGTCGCCGTACAAAGCCACGTTGCGCAGCGCGTCGAGAACGACCAGATGATGCGAGCCGGCTTGGGCAGCAGGCAGCCATTCCACGGCGGTTTCCGGCACGCTGGCGCAGGGGATGCCGGTGGCGGCCGCCAAGCCGCGGGCCAGCGCGTGGTCGGCCCAGATATGGGTGAAATGGGGGGTCGGATTAGTCGGAAGAACTCCGCCGCCCCAGGGCCAGATGCTGTTCACTGGCAGCAAGCCGCGCTGCTCTCGCGCCTCGTTAACCGGATGGTGGTGCAGCAACATCTGGATTTCATTGAGGATGCTGTGCCAGCGTTTACCGTCCGGACCGTCTGGCAGAATATTCCGGATATTCCTGCCAATGGCGGTTTCCAGGGAATGGGTTTGCAGGTGGGCGGGGGGGTGAGTCAGGCGCAAATGCCAGTGGCCGGGCCGGGTCGGAAAGAAGCGCAGACCCTCATCGGCGAAATGCTCGTTAAGGGCGGCAGTCAGGCTGTTCGCCTCTTCCAGGGTGATGTCCAGGTTGCCGGCATCCGCCAGCACCAGCCGGTCGCGCTGCAACTGCAGGTGCACGGGGTCCGCCAGCAGCCAGAAATCGCCGCCGGGGCTGCCGCCGTCCGCCAGCAGGGTGAAGGCCGCTACTGGCCAGTCATGCTGTTTCTCGACGCCGAAGCTTCGGCACAGCCAAGCATCCATGCTGTCATCCGGCAGCGTTTTCTGGCTCCCGCGCGCCAGCAGCATTGCCAGAGCGGGCAGGGATAAATCCCGTAGCGAGTTTCTGGTTTCTGGGCGGAAGGGCGGAAACAGGCCCGGAATGAGAAGATGGCAGTGCATTGAGGGGAGTAGGTTATCATCAGAGCGGCAGCAGGCCAACTCTTCCTGGATACTCTTCCTGGATACGGTTAACCGGTTTTGTGTTTCCGGCCGTTAAGTGGCAAACTGGCGCCTTTGCCAGCCATTCTTATCCGTGCAACCTTTCGAACTCTTCGTCGGCCTGCGTTACACCCGCGCCAAGCGGCGCAACCAC
>JAUYSN010000032.1 GCA_030696235.1 Sulfuricella sp.
AAGCCAGGTATCGTTGAAATCCAGCCAGCGCACCATGGCGCCGATATCGAACGCTGCTTTGACGGGATCCAGCTGGAATTGCGTCCCGGGCACCCTGGCGCCGTTGAGTACCACCGTGTCGGGCACGATCGGCCCGAGCAACTTGGTGCAGGCCGGGTAGGAGAGCGCCTCCAGGCCGCAGCCCAGGGTGTCCATCAAACAGTAGCGGGCGGTGTCGTAAGCCTCCGCGGATTTGATTTCGTAATCGCAGACGTAGTCGGCAATATCCACCAGAACCTGATCGGGTTCGGGACGGACGTTGGAGATGTGGGAGGACATGCGGTTTCCTTTAGCTAGAAAAAATTTACCGCAAAGGACGCAAAGGTACGCGAAGGATTACAGAATAGTTTTTCCTTTGCGTACCTTTGCGTCCTTTGCGGTTAATGGGCTTAGCCTCTTTTTTCAATGGGCAGGTAAGGGCGGTTTTCCGGCCCGATATATTCCGCATTCGGCCGGATGATCTTGTTGTCGATGCGCTGCTCGATGATATGCGCCGCCCAGCCGGTGGTGCGGGCGATCACGAACAGGGGGGTGAACATCTCAGTCGGCACACCCATCATGTGGTAGCTGGAGGCCGAATACCAGTCGAGGTTGGGGAACATCTTCTTGGTTTCCCACATTACCGATTCGATGCGGTCGGAGATGTTGAACAGGTTCATGTTGCTGCCGTCCTCGCATAACAGGCGCGACACGGTCTTGATCGCGATGTTGCGCGGATCGCCAATGGTGTAGACCGGATGGCCGAAGCCGATGATGATTTCCTTGCGCGCGATGCGGCTGCGGATGTCGGCTTCCGCTTCGTCCGGACTGCGGTAGCGCTGGATGATCTCCATCGCCGCTTCGTTGGCGCCGCCGTGCTTCGGGCCTCTGAGCGCGCCGATTGCGCCGGTGATGCAGGAGTGGATATCGGACAGCGTGCCGGCAATGACCCGGGCGGTGAAGGTGGAGGCATTGAACTCGTGTTCGGCATAGAGGATCAGCGATATGTCCAGCGCCTTGCTCTGGAGGTCGGAAGGCGCCTTGCCGTGAAGGAGATGGAGGAAATGTCCGGCAACGGTGTCGTCGTCCGTTTCCACTTCGATGCGTTTCCCGTTGTGTGAATAGTGGTACCAGTACAGCAGCATCGAGCCGAACGAGGCGACCAGTCTGTCCGCGATATCCTGCGCACCCTGGAGATTGCGATCGGTGTTTTCGGGCAGCATGATACCCAGCATCGAGCAGCCTGTACGCATGACGTCCATCGGATGCGCAGAGGAGGGGATTTGTTCGAGCACGGTTTTCAACGGTTCCGGCAGTCCGCGCAGGGATTTCAGCTTGTGCTTGTAATCATCAAGCTCGGATTGGGTGGGCAGTGCGCCGTGAACCAGCAGGTAAGCCACTTCCTCGAAAGTGGACATTTCCGCCAGCTCCAGAATGTCGTAGCCGCGGTAGTGCAGGTCGTTGCCGCTGTGACCGACGGTGCATACGGCCGTGGTGCCGGCGACTACGCCGGACAGTGCGACCGATTTTTTCTTTTTTGGTGTGGTTTCAGTTTCGCTCACTTTTGACCCCTAAAAAACCCTTTACCGCTAAGGACGCAAAGGATCGCAAGGGAAACCAGGATGAGTTTTTCCTTTGCGTACCCTCGCGGCCCTTGCGGTGAAAATCATTTCTTCTCCTGCACAAACAGCTCATCCAGTTTCTGCTCGTATTCATGGTAGCCCAGGTGTTCGTACAGTTCCATGCGCGTCTGCATCTGGTCGAGCACGTCCTTCTGCGTTCCTTCGCGGCGGATGGATTCGTAGACGTTCAACGCTGCCTGGTTCATGGCGCGGAAAGCGGACAGCGGATAGAGCACCAGGGAAACGTCCGCACCCGCCAGTTCTTCAACAGTATAGAGCGGTGTCGAGCCGAATTCGGTGATATTGGCGAGCACGGGCACTTTTACCGCTGCAGAGAATTTTTTGTACATGGGAAGCTCGGTGATCGCTTCCGGGAAGACCATGTCCGCACCCGCCTCGACGCAGGCGCAGGCGCGGTCGATGGCGGACTGCAAGCCTTCCACTGCCAAGGCATCGGTACGGGCCATGATGACAAAAGCGGGATCGGTTCTGGCGTCCACTGCGGCCTTGATGCGATCCACCATCTCCGCCTGGGAGACTATCGCCTTGCCGGGGCGGTGGCCACAGCGTTTGGCCAGCACCTGGTCCTCGATATGCACGGCACCTGCGCCAAACTTGATCATAGCTTTGACGGTGCGGGCGATGTTGAAGGCGCCGCCGAAGCCGGTATCGATATCCACCAGAACCGGCAGGTGGGTCGCGTCGGTAATGCGGCGCACGTCGGTAAGCACGTCGTCGAGGGTGGAGATGCCGAGGTCGGGCAAACCGAGCGAACCCGCCGCCACGCCGCCGCCCGAGATATAGAGCGCCTTGTAGCCCGTATGTTCAGCCAGTTTGGCATGGTAGGCATTGATCGCGCCGATGACCTGCAGGGGTTTTTCGGCAGCGACGGCGGCGCGGAAGCGCGCACCGGCGGATGAAATCTCGGTCATGACTTACCTCTTTGTGGGAGCGCTGTTGTTTTGCAAAGCATAAATTCGAAGAATGAGTATAATGTGATCGAATAAAGTATATGTCAATATTTAACTTATGTAATATATCTTATATAAGATAGTGGATAATTTTTATTGATCATGCTAGGGTTAGAAAACAAGGGAAAACCATGACCAAATCGCATTCGACTCCTACATTCAGACCGCTCTATGAACAGATCAAGATTCTGATCACGCAAAGCCTTGTGGCAGGCGAATGGCGGCCGGGCGAAGTGATTCCCAGCGAGATGGAGCTGGCGAGCCGGTTCAAGGTCAGCCAGGGAACAGTGCGCAAGGCGATCGATGAACTTGCCGCGGAAAATATTTTGGTGCGGCGCCAGGGAAAGGGGACATTCGTCGCCACCCATACCGAGGAGCATACCCAGTACCGTTTTCTGCGCATCGTCGAGCTGAGCGGCAAGAAGGAATTCCCGGTCAGCGAGGTGCTGCATTGCGAGCGCGGCAAGGCCGACAGCACTGCCGCGGAGCGGCTCGGGCTGAAGCGCGGAGCGCCGGTCATGATGGTGCGCCGCCTGCTCCGGTTTTCGGGAGAGCCGGTGATTCTGGATGACATCTGCCTGTCCGCCACCCTGTTCAAGGGACTCAACGATGCTTTGATCACCGAGTTTCAGGGTACGCTCTACAGCCTTTACGAATCCCGCTACGGCACCCGGATCATCCGCGCCGAGGAGCGTATCCGGGCCGTCACGGCGGACGAAGCCGCTGCGAGTCTGCTCGGCATTGCGCCGAATGCACCGCTGCTGGATATCGATCGGGTGGCCTATACTTACGGCGATCAGCCGGTGGAATGGCGCGTCAGCCGCTGCAACACACAACATCACTGCTATCTGAACGATCTGGGCTAAACCCAATTGTCCATTGGAATGCTCGTGCATGTAGGAGCGCCGCCCCCGGCGCGAATGCGGCCGCAAATCGCGGCGAGGGCGCCGCTCCCAGTGCGGTGTTTTGGCTCTAATGGATAATCTGGGTTAAAAGCAGCCCTGAGCATGTAGGATGGGTGGAGCGTAGCGATACCCATCATATTGACTGAAAGCTGATGGCTGGCAGCTAAAAAAGGGATTTTTTTATGAACAATTTGAAGCAACAGGCTCTCGATTATCACGAGTTTCCCCGACCGGGAAAAATTTCGGTCGAATCCTCCAAGCCCTGCGCCACAGCGCAGGATCTCTCCCTGGCATACACGCCTGGCGTGGCCGAGCCGGTGCGCGAAATTGCCAAAAACCCGGAAAACGCCTACCGCTACACCAACAAGGGCAACCTGGTCGCGGTAATCACCGACGGCACCGCCATTCTTGGCTTGGGCAATCTGGGGCCGCTGGCGAGCAAGCCGGTGATGGAGGGGAAAGGTATCCTGTTCAAGCGCTTTGCCAATATCGACGTGTTCGATATCGAGGTCAACGCGCCCAGCGTCGAGTCCTTCATCGAAACCGTGGTTAACATTTCGCCGACCTTCGGTGGCATCAACCTGGAGGATATCGCCGCACCGCACTGCTTCGTGATCGAGAAGGCGCTCAAGGAGCGTCTGGATATTCCAGTTTTTCATGACGACCAGCACGGTACCGCGGTGATCATCTGCGCAGGCCTACTCAACGCGCTGGAAATTCAGGGCAAGAAGCTGGAGGACGTGAAGCTGGTGTGCCTCGGCGCCGGCGCTGCCGGACTGGCGGGAATGCGCCTGCTGATTTCGATGGGCGCAAAAAAGGAAAACATGCTGCTGGTGGACAGCAAGGGCGTGATCCACACCGGACGCGGCGACCTGAATGTTTACAAGCAGGAATTCGCCAGGGATACTCCGCTGCGCACGCTGACAGATGCCATGAGTGGCGCGGATGTGTTCATCGGCGTTTCCAGTTCCAACCTGGTCAGCCAGGACATGATAAAAAGCATGGCGCCCAGACCGGTCGTGTTTGCCATGGCCAATCCCGATCCTGAAATCCTGCCGAGTGAAGCCCACGCGGCGCGCGACGACCTGATTATGGCTACCGGGCGCTCCGATTTTCCCAACCAGGTCAACAATGTGCTGGGATTCCCGTTCATTTTCCGCGGTGCGCTGGATGCCCGCGCCAAACAGATTACCGAGAAAATGCTGATCGCCGCCGTGAAAGCGCTGGCCGAGCTGGCGCGCGAGCCTGTGCCGGAAGAGGTGCTCAAGGCTTACAACGCCAAGGAAATGTCTTTCGGCAGGGACTACATCCTGCCCAAGCCGTTCGATCCCCGCTTGATCGAGCGCATTCCGCAGGCAGTGGCCAACGCGGTCGAATAGAATGGCAAACCGCCGCCCCAGGTATCTTAATCTGCTCAGGATAAAGCTGCCCTTGCCGGGTGTCGTTTCCTTTCTGCACCGGGTCAGCGGAGCGCTGCTGTTTGTCGCAATTCCCCTGTTCCTTGCCATCTTTCAGCTTACGCTAGGCTCTCCGGCAGACTTCGAGATGGTGAAGCAGGGATTGGAAAGTCCGCTGGTCAAGCTGGTGTTGATAGTCCTGTTGTGGGGCTATTCCCATCATTTTTTTGCCGGCTTGCGCTTCCTCGCCATGGATATGGGCTTCGGCATGGAACTGGGCAAGACCCGCCGGAACAGCTGGCTGGTCGTGGCTTTCAGCCTGACGCTGACCGCGATGATAGGGGGGTGGCTATGGTAGAGCGCATCGTCAGCGGCGCCCATTACGGCCTGCGCGACTGGCTGATGCAGCGCGTCACGGCCGTCGTCATGGCGCTTTACTCGCTCTTCATGGCGGCCTTCCTGCTGACCCATCAGCCGCTCCAGTTCGCGGAATGGAGCGGTCTGTTTCACAACCAGTGGATGCGCCTTGCCAGCCTGCTGTTCCTGCTCAGCCTTTACCTCCACGCCTGGGTCGGGGTCAGGGACATCCTGATGGATTATGTTCACCACACCGTGCTCAGGTTGACGGCCGAGGTGCTGGTCATTCTCGCCCTGGTCGGTTGTACCGCATGGTCGGTGCAGATTTTATGGAGTATCCGATAGTGGCCATCGCCAAACGCACTTTCGATGCACTTATCATCGGCGGCGGCGGGGCGGGCCTGCGCGCCGCGTTGCAACTGTCCCACGCCAATTTGAAGGTGGCGGTGGTGTCCAAGGTATTCCCGACCCGCTCCCATACCGTTTCAGCCCAGGGCGGCATTGCCGCGTCCCTGGGCAACGTCAGCGAGGACAACTGGCACTGGCACATGTACGACACGGTGAAAGGCTCGGATTACCTGGGTGACCAGGATGCCATCGAATTCATGTGCCGGCAGGCCAACGAGGCGGTGATAGAGCTGGAGCACTTCGGCATGCCGTTCGACCGCCTGCCCAATGGCAAGATCTACCAGCGTCCGTTCGGCGGAATGACGCAGAATTACGGCGGAGCACCGGTGATGCGCACCTGTGCCGCTGCCGACCGCACCGGCCACGCCATGCTGCATACCTTGTACCAGCGCAACATCGCTGCCAAGACCCATTTTTTCGAGGAATATTTCGCGGTCGATCTGGTGACTGATGGTCACGGCTATGCCCTGGGTGCGGTGGCGCTCGAGATTGAATCAGGCGAGCCGATCTTTATCGAGGCGCGCGCCACGCTGCTGGCAACAGGGGGCGCCGGGCGCATTTTCAGCGCCACCACCAATGCCCTGATCAATACCGGCGACGGCCTCGGCATGGCGCTGCGCGCCGGCATTCCGCTCGAGGACATGGAGTTCTGGCAGTTCCACCCGACCGGCATTGCCGGGGCCGGCGTGCTGGTGACGGAAGGGGCGCGCGGCGAGGGCGGCTATCTGGTCAACAAGAACGGCGAGCGTTTCATGGAGCGCTACGCGCCCAACGCCAAGGACCTCGCCTCGCGCGATGTCGTCAGCCGTTCCATGACCATCGAGATCCGCGAGGGCCGTGGCGTCGGCGAGCACGGCGACCACATCCACCTCAACCTGCAGCACCTCG
>JAUYSN010000046.1 GCA_030696235.1 Sulfuricella sp.
ATATCCGGTGCCAAAGTCGTCGATATCGATCCGAATCACGCCCAGAGCCCCCATTTTATGGAAAACTTCCAGGATGTATTCGGGGTTCTGCATCAACAAGCTTTCGGTAACCTCGAGTTCTAGAAAATCGCCGTCGAGCCCGGAATCATCGAGGGCGCGGGAGATCTGCTGGAGCAGGTTATTGTGCTGAAACTGGCGGGCGGAGAGGTTGACGGCCACTCGCATTGGCGGGAAACCCGCGTCCATCCAGATCTTGTTTTGTATGCAGGCGGTGTGAATCAGCCAGTCGCCTACCTGGTTGATCAGGCCGGTTTCTTCGAGCAGCGGGATGAACTCGATTGGCGACACGATGCCACGGCGGGGATGGACCCAGCGGAGCAGTGCTTCCATGCCAGCGGTTTTCCCGGTATCGAGGCTGATCTTGGGCTGATAGTAGAGGACGAATTCGCCACGCTCTACTGCGTGGCGCAGGCTGTTTTCCAGTTCCATGCGGCCTAGCGCCTTGACGTTCATTTCCTTGGCATAGAACTGGAAATTGTTCCGGCCCGTTTCCTTGGCGTTATACATGGCGGCGTCGGTATTCTTGAGCAGGCCGTCCATGTCGGTATTATCCGTGGGGTAGATGCTGATGCCGATGCTGGCAGTGATGAAGGCTTCATTGCCGAGCAGGTTGAAGGGGGGAGAGAGTTCGTCAATGATCTTCTGGGCGACACCGCTGGCATCCTCCGGCGCGGTGATCTGCTCCAGGATCACGGTAAATTCGTCGCCCCCGAGCCGGGCGGCCGTATCTTCTTCCCGTATGCAGGTTTTGATGCGCTCCGCGACGTTTTTCAGCATCAGGTCGCCGATATGGTGCCCCAGAGTGTCGTTGATGGTCTTGAAGCGGTCCAGGTCGATAAACATCAGGGCGAGCATCTGGTTGTCGCGATCTGCCCGGGCGATGGCGTGGGTCAGGCGGTCACGAAACAGGGTGCGGTTCGGCAGGCCGGTGAGAGAGTCATAGTGGGCCAGGAATTCCATACGCTCTTCGGCGTGCTTGCGTTCGATGACGATACGGGTGAGATTGCAGGCGATTTCTATCAGACGCAGGTCGTGGGGATCGGGGTTGTCGTGCTCGCGGTAATAGGTCGCTACCAAGCCCAGCACGCTGCCGGTGGTGGAATGGATAGGCGCAGCCCAGCGGGCCTGCAGTCCGTGGCGCAATGCCAGATCGCGGTAGTCTGCCCAGACCGGTTCACTGGACATGTCCAAACTGGCATGCGCCTCGCCCGTTGTGCCGGTTCTGGCGAAGGTGTCGGCAGTGGGAGGGATGACGAGACGCTTTGCTGCCGAGAGGAAATCCTTCGAGATGCCGTAGGCGCCGGCGTGCTGCAGCCGTCCCTGATCATCGCTGACCAGGATGGTGCAAAACATTCTGCCGGACTGCGCCTCGATGTTGTGCGCCAGGATTTCAAGCACTTCTTGCAGGGATGCGCCGCTGACGATCTGCTCCAGTACTTGCTTTTCACCGCTCAGGAGGGCTTCCGTGCGTTTGCGTTCGGTGATATCGTGAAAGCTCCATACCCAGCCTGCGCTTTGTTCGGCTATCCACTGTGGCTTCGAGGTCAGCTCGAAGGCGGGTCCATCGGTCAGGTCAATGACTTCCGGACCAGCGTCGCCGCTTTGGGGGGGCGTTTCCCTGAGCTGCCTGAATTTTTCCAGGAACCACTTCGGGTCGGACAATTGCTTGGTGATCGCGCCCAGGATCAGGTTGTTGTCCCGGGAAGCGACGATGTGATCCGGGATTTGCCACATTTTGATAAACCGGTCGTTGAAGCTTGCGATCCTGCCCAGGCGATCAACCACCAGAATGCCGTCTGCCGTGGATTCCAGGGTTGCTGCCAGGATGGAAAGGGATTGCTGCAGATCCGACTCCGTTCGCCGGCGTACGTTGATTTCATTTACCGCCAGATGCAGGGCGCGCATGGGGAAAATCCGCAGGACAAAGAAGATCGCGCTACCTAGCAGCGCTCCGAGCAACCCGACCAGAGCAGTATTGATTAGCAGGGGGCGCAGGGAACGGGTGATCTCGATGCGGCCGAAAGGAGCGACAGAGTTTTTGAGCTCGGCTGTGCGCGTGACAAGTGGCTCACCCAATTTTCCGCGAGTTTCTGCGACGAGATTGTTTCCCGTGTCGAAAATACGGTGGGTTTCTTGCTCGCCGCCCAGCGGGTCGGCTTCCAGTATTTCTATCAGGCGGGCGAGCCTGGCCTGCTTGGTTGGGTGTTTGGCGCCCAGTTCCTTGGCAGGGTCGGCGGAGAGGACGGCATAAAGGTCCGCCTTGGTTTGGACGGCGGTGGCTTCTTCCTGGTAGCCGAGGGAAAAGTAGGTCAGGGGCAAGGTGAGCATGACTATGAAGGCCGCGGCTCCCGCGATCAAGCTGATGGCCAGACCTAGTTTTGAATCGGCTTTGTCCACACGTTTCCCTGTTTGATAATCCCATCGATTTTTAGTATATATGAACGAATCATACAATGGGGTGCGGGTGCAGCGGTGTGCTCAGCTGAGCCAATGATTCAGAGAGTGGAATCCCCCTGGCCTGGAATGCTCACACTTGATTCTGACGGATGTGGTTGATGCGGAACATTTCAGGCGTTTGCGGCTATGGCTGAAATGGCGCTGTAGTTCGGCGGCGTAAGCACGCTGTTTTTTGCTTCCGGCAGCATCTGCGGATAATCCCGGCTGTAATGCAGGCCACGGCTTTCGTGGCGCAGCATGGCGCATTGCACGATCAGGTCGGCGGTGAGTACCAGGTTGCGCAGCTCGATCAGGTCATTGCTGACGCGGAAGTTCTGGTAATACTCGTTGATTTCTTCGGTAAGCAGGCGGATGCGGTGCTGCGCCCGTTCCAGGCGCTTGTTGGTGCGCACGATGCCGACGTAATCCCACATGAAGCGGCGCAGCTCGTCCCAGTTGTGGGAAATGACGATTTCCTCGTCGGCGTCGGTGACGCGGCTTACATCCCATTCCGGCAGGGCGGCGGGCGGTGTTTGCGGCTGCTTGAGGATATCCTTCGCGGCGGCCTGGGCGTACACCAGGCATTCCAGCAGGGAGTTGCTGGCCAGCCGGTTGGCGCCGTGCAGCCCGGTGCAGGCGACCTCGCCAATGGCATACAGGTTTGGAATGTCGGTGCGCGCCGAGCGGTCGGTGACGATGCCGCCGCAACTGTAGTGTGCCGCCGGTACCACGGGAATGGGCTGGCGCGTGATGTCGATGCCCAGCTCCAGGCAGCGTTCGTGGATGTTGGGGAAATGCTCCCTGAGGAAAGCGGCCGGCTTGTGTGAAATGTCGAGATAAACGCAGTCCAGACCGCGTTTTTTCATCTCGAAGTCGATCGCGCGCGCCACCACGTCGCGCGGCGCCAGTTCGGCGCGAGGGTCGTGCGCCGGCATGAAGCGGGTGCCGTCGCGCAATACCAGGATGCCGCCTTCGCCGCGTACTGCTTCGGTGATCAGGAATGATTTGGCGTGGGGGTGATACAAACAGGTGGGATGGAACTGGACGAATTCCATGTTCGACACCCTGCATCCG
>JAUYSN010000060.1 GCA_030696235.1 Sulfuricella sp.
TCGCGGCTGGGGCTGGAAGCATCCACCACATGCAGCAGCAGATCGGCCGCTACCGCCTCTTCCAGGGTGGCACGGAAAGCCGCCACCAGGGTATGAGGCAAATGCTTGATGAAGCCGACCGTGTCGGACAGCACCACGGAACCGCCGTCGGCGACGAAAAACTTGCGGCTGGTGGTGTCGAGGGTAGCGAACAACTGATCCGCCACGTAGGCCTTGGCATGAGTGAGGCGGTTGAACAAAGTGGATTTGCCGGCGTTGGTGTAGCCGACGATGGACACCGACAGCACGTTGGCGCGAACCCTGGCGCGGCGCTGCACGCTGCGCTGGCGGCCCAGCTTGGCGAGTTTTTCCTTGAGCAGCTTGACCCGCTTGCCGAGCAGGCGGCGGTCTGTTTCGAGCTGAGTCTCGCCCGGCCCGCGCAGGCCGATACCCCCCTTTTGACGTTCAAGATGGGTCCAGCCGCGCACCAATCTGGTAGCCAGATGCTCCAGCTGCGCCAGTTCCACTTGCAGCTTGCCCTCGTGGCTTTGGGCGCGTTGCGCGAAAATATCGAGAATCAGGCTGGTGCGGTCGATCACGCGGCAGTCCAAGCGCCGCTCCAGATTGCGCTGCTGCGCGGGGGAAAGTTCGTGATTGAAAATCACCAGATTGGCTTCGTTGGCAACCACCGCCTCGGCGATCTCATCCGCCTTGCCGGAACCGGCGAATAGCGCCGCGTCGGGCCTGGATCGTTTCCCCCGGACGATGCCCAGAATACCGACACCCGCGCTTTCGGTGAGGCGCTGCAGCTCTTCCAGGCTTTCCTCGTAATCCGTGCCGCCAAAATCCAGGCTGACCAATATGGCAGCGTCACCGCTACCTGGGCGTTCAATCATTAAGAATTCTATTCCTCGGCGGGAGGCTCAAAGGACATGTTGACGGGACGCACCGGCACCACCGTGGAAATCGCGTGTTTATAGACCATCTGGGTAATCGTGTTTTTCAGCAGCACGACGTACTGGTCGAATGACTCGATCTGGCCCTGAAGCTTGATACCGTTCACCAGATAGATGGAAACGGGCACATGCTCTTTACGCAAGGCATTTAAAAACGGGTCTTGTAATAGCTGCCCTTTCGCGCTCATGATTTCTCCAATACGTTGTTATGGTTGGTTTTGGATGGCTACTTTACTTGATTTTTCAAAAGGCTGCCAGCAACATCCACTATATATTACTATATGGGAAAATCAGCGCATTTCAAGATGGCAACGCGCTTATATCTCGGGACGGCCAAAATAATCGCCCTGCCCCCAGTCCACCCCCATGTCGCGCAGCATATCTGCCGTTTCACGATCTTCGATACACTCCGCGATAGTGGTGATTTTCAATTTCTTCGATAGTACGATCATGCTTTCAACCATCGCGAGAACCCGTTCGTAGCTGGTCATGTTGCGCACCATCCAGCC
>JAUYSN010000082.1 GCA_030696235.1 Sulfuricella sp.
CAAGGAGGTGGAAGATGCGCCGGATGCGCGACCACTGGCCGTGCTTGGCGGTGAAGTGCGGTTCGAGCACGTCAGCTTCGCCTACAACGCCGACCGCCCGATTCTGCATGATGTCAGCTTCACCATCCCGGCCGGAAAAACCGTGGCCGCCGTGGGTGCCAGTGGTGCGGGGAAGTCCACCCTGGCGCGCTTGCTGTTCCGCTTCTACGACGTCAATGAGGGCAGCATCCGGATCGACGGACAGGACATCCGCCAGGTCAGCCAGGACAGCCTGCGCGCGGCAATCGGCGTGGTGCCGCAGGACACCGTGCTGTTCAACGACAGCATTTACTACAACATCGCCTATGGCCGCCCCGATGTCACGCGCGATGAAGTCATCGCGGCCGCCCGCGCCGCGCATATCCTGAACTTTATCGAATCCCTGCCGCAAGGCTGGGACAGCGTCGTCGGCGAACGCGGCCTGAAGCTCTCCGGCGGCGAAAAACAGCGCGTCGCCATCGCCCGCACCTTGCTGAAGAATCCGGCAATCCTGATTCTGGATGAAGCCACCTCCGCGCTCGACACCAAAACCGAAAAAGCCATTCAGGCCGAGCTGCTGGAAATTGCCAGAAGCCGCACCAGCCTGATCATCGCGCACCGGCTTTCCACCGTAGTCGAAGCCGACGAGATCCTGGTCATGGATGCCGGGCGCATTATCGAGCGTGGACGGCACCCGGAGCTGCTGGAAAAAGACGGCGTGTACGCGCACATGTGGGCGCTGCAACAGCAGGCGGAAGAAGAAGTCGCATAAGTCTCTATAATCTGGATTTATAGGACCAGGAAAGCAACAATATGAAACGCTTGACGATGATTCTGGCGGCGCTGCTGCTGGCCGGCTGCGCGGCTTACAGCGGTGGCGGCCTCAAGCCCGGCGAGGCGAGGCTGGAGGATGTGCTGCGCGTGATGGGGCAACCGGCGATGCGCTGGCAGGAGCCGGACGGCAGACTGCAGCTGGCTTATCCGCGAGGGCCGATGGGCGTTCACAGCTACATGGCGTTTATCGGGGCGGATGGCAGGCTGCAGCGCATCGAGAACGTGATGGACCGGAGCGCTTTTACCCGCATCCAGGCCGGCATGAGCAAGGAGCAGGTGCTGCGCATTCTGGGGCCGTCGTGGCCGGGCTGGACGGTTTATTTCAAGGCGCGCGACGAGCTGGTGTGGGAATGGCGCTATTGCGACGAATGGAATGAGCTGGCGCGCTTCGATGTGCTGTTCGATGCCGGCAAGGAGACGGTACGCTCGACCCTGAGCCTGACCGAAAGCCAGATGGGGTTGTGCAAACAGGGATGCTGGTGCTCGCACTGACGCAACGGGGCCAACGGTAGCGGCAACGCTGGGGGCGTGCATAAACGCGCGCGCCACGCACCCAGAAAAAAATAAATTGAACTTTACTGTTTTTGCTGTACTCTTAAGCAAGTCTGTGGAATTCAAGTTTCGATTGCGGTACCTCATTAAGTTGGTCTGTTTTTTCCTTGATATTCGATGGACTGGGGACTGGGCATTTGCCCGTCTTCACCCGGCTATTTCCTAGCCGGGTTAACTTGATATTGAGGTGAATTAAATGGCAACAGGTACTGTGAAATGGTTTAACGATGCAAAAGGTTTTGGCTTTATTACCCCGGATGATGGCAGCGAAGATTTGTTCGCGCATTTCTCTGCGATCCAGGCAGGGGGTTTCAAATCCTTGCAAGAAAACCAGCGGGTCAGCTTTGATGTGACAGCCGGCGCTAAAGGCAAACAGGCTTCAAACATTCAAGCTGCGTAAACCTGCAGTAGTTTAAGAAAAAGCCCCGGCATGCCGGGGCTTTTTTACGCCTGTACCACCGAGTTTTAGTCAACAACCTGCGTGATTGAGTTTCCTCCCTCTCTCACGTGTGGGATGGGGAGCATTCTGGCTTGCCCCCTGCCCCTGCGCGTCTATAGTTACTACTGCTGCTGTTGTTCTGCCAAGGAGAATCCGGCCATGGACAAATGGATGTATGCAGGGTTATTCATGATGAGCGTAATGGGAAACGGATGGGCTCAGGAAACCGATGCAATCAAACTGCCGCCGCCCCAGATGGAGGGAGGGAAACCGTTGATGCAGGTCCTGAAGGAGCGTCACTCGACGCGGGAGTTCGGCACCCAGCCGCTGCCGCAGCAGGTGCTGTCGAATCTGTTGTGGGCGGCGAATGGCGTGAACCGGGCCGACTCGGGCAAGCGCACCGCACCCTCCGCTCGCGATTGGCGCGAGATCGATGTGTACGTGGCAACGGCAGAAGGGGTTTATCGCTACAACCCCATCACCCATACGCTGAAGCGCGTGGCAGCCGGCGACATCCGCGGACTGACGGGCGTGCAGGACTTTGTGGCAACGGTGCCGGTGAACCTGGTTTATGTGGCGGACCTCAACCGGATGAGCGACGCCGGGGCTGAACAGAAAGCACTCTACAGCGCAACCGACACTGGCTTCATTGCCCAGAATGTGTATCTATTCTGCGCTTCGGCAGGCCTGGCTACGGTAGTGCGCGGGTCAATCGATCGCGCAGCACTTGGCGCAGCGCTGGGGCTGGGTAGCCATCAGCAGATCATCCTTGCGCAATCCGTCGGCTACCCGGCGAAAGATGCGCGCTGAAAGCGGATGAAACACCGCGCAAACTGAAACGCTAGTCCCGTTTTCCTGTCGTAACGTCAACTTTATCCGGGCTGTAACGTTTTACTATCTCCCCGCGCCAGGCTTACGGCGCGCAACCCCAGGAAAATGCTCCTGGTTAACCAAGGCGACATCCATGTTTCCATTATCCAGAATGATCACTGCGCTTTCCGTCATGCTGCTCATCGTCATGAGCAGCTTTCCCGCCCTCGCTCAAGAGGATGATCAGAAAGCGGCTGCCAGTCCCTTGCGTCTGAGTTACGTCGAAGGGGATATCTCTTTCTCGCGCCTGGGCGCAGAAGACTGGGTGGAGGCGCAAATAAATACTCCGCTGGCCGCCGGCGATGCGCTCTATGTCGGCAGGGACGGCGACCTCGAACTCCAGATGGGGGGCCGGGCCTTTGTCCGGGCAGACGACGATACGCAGCTCACGCTCGTCAACCAGACGGCCGATTTCGTCCAGTTCAAAATCACTTCTGGCCGCGTGTCCTTCGATCTGCGCACGCTTCCCACGGGCTTTTCGGTTGAGGTGGATACGCCCAATGCGGTGTTCACCATCGACCGTACCGGCTATTACCGGGTGGACGTGAATGGGGATGTGCACTTCATCACCCGTCGCGGCGGTCGGGCGATGATGGTTCCGGCCGGCGGGCAGGCCATGAGCATTCATCCCTCCGAGGAAATCGTGGTGCAGGATGGCCCCGTGGCTCAGGCAAAAACCTACGTGGCGCCGGAACTCGACCGGTGGGATCAATGGAATTACGAGCGCACGGACAGCCTGGTCGATGCGGTCAGTGAACGCTACCTTCCCTCCGGAATCGCCGGCGCCTCCGACCTGGACCACTATGGCAGATGGCGTGTCGTGCCGGAATACGGGCCGGTCTGGGTGCCCGACGCGGTTTCGCCGGGATGGGCACCCTACAGCACCGGCAGGTGGGTCTGGGATCCCTACTACCAGTGGACCTGGATTGACGATGCACCGTGGGGATGGGCTCCGTTCCACTACGGCCGCTGGGTTTACCTGGGCGGCTACTGGGCGTGGGCTCCAGGCCCGGTGGTCAGATACGCGGTGTATGCCCCTGCCCTGGTGGCGTTTTTCGGTGTCAGCCCGCATCTGTCCGTCGGCATCGGCATCGGCGGCTCAGGGGTAGGCTGGGTGGCGCTCAGCTGGGGCGAACCACTGACCCCATGGTGGGGACGACCCGGTTTCATCGGCAGACCCTGGTGGGGCGGCTGGCATGGCCCGCGGGTAGTGAATAACGTGGTCATCAAGCAGACCACGGTCGTCAACGTGACCAACATCACCTATCACAACACCCGCGTGAACAATGCCGTTGTCGCCACGACCAGTGAGCGCTTCGGCAGAGGCCACGTGCACGATGCGCCGGTGCGGGTGACGCAAACCCGGGAACTGGAACATGTCCGAGGCGCCCTGCCGGTAAAACCCGGCCCGGCAAGCCTGGTGGCGGGTGCCCGCAAGGGCGTTCGCCCGCCGGAAAGCGTTCTATCGCGGCCGGTGGTGTCCACGCGCCCGCCCAGTGAATCCCGGCTGCCATGGCGTACTGAAGCACCCAGGCCCGAGAAAAAAGCTGCCCCCGAGCAACGCTACGTCGAGATGCCCAAGCGTCCATCCAACGGCCTGCCGCGCCCGGAATTCGGCGCTCAGACCGGGGCGGAACGCGCCACCCCGCCGCTCCAGCCTGGCTTCAAGGAAAAACAGCGTGAAGCCGAACCGGCTGCCCCTGGCAACGTGATACGGGAGCGCACCCAGACCGACCGGGCCGAACCCAGGGCGCCGCGCACTTCTGTCCCAGAAGCGGCGACACCACCGCGCACCGTGCGTGAAATTGCCCCGCCGCGCGCAGTTCAGGAACAGGAAAGGGTGCGGGCAACGCCGGAGCCCCGCAAGAGTGAGGCAGCACCAGGCTGGACTCGCCCCGCCCCCGAGGTAGCCCCGCAACGCGAACGCGCGGACCTGCCCGGCAAGCCGGCCAACCGCATGTACCGCGGTCAGGATACTAAAGAGAACAGCGATCGGCGACGCTCAAAGTCTGACAATTAGAACAATAACCCCTTGATTGCACGTGGACAAAATCAAGGGATTGTCGCCGCCCTGTCAACGCCCTTGCCAACCAAACGAAAGAAAAGTATTATTGCGCGTTTCGTCTGCCCCGCAGAGTAATATCCAAGGAGTTTCATCAATGGCAAACACCGCACAAGCCAGAAAGCGTGCAAGACAGTCCGACAAGCAGCGCGAGCACAACACCAGCCAGCGTTCCGAGTTCCG
>JAUYSN010000087.1 GCA_030696235.1 Sulfuricella sp.
GGGAGTGCCAGGCGGTGGAGCCGGATATTTCCAATGAGGTGGTTTATCAAATGTTCATCGGCGACCTCGAACTGCAGGCCTTGCCCGTTGTGAAAAACGGCTCGCCGGTCGGCCTGATCAACCGAAACGCACTGATCGATAAATTGGCCCGCCCCTACCGGCACGAACTGTTCGGCAAGAAACCCTGCACCCTGCTGATGGATGCCGCTCCGCTGGTCGTGGAGAAAGACATGAGTATCCAGGAGTTAAGCCACACTATCGTGGAGGCTGACCGGCATCACCTGTCGAACGGCTTCATCATCACCGATCACGGGCAATATCTCGGCATGGGAACCGGCCACGATCTGGTACGGGAAATCACCCAGATGCAGATCAGTGCCGCGCGCTATGCCAACCCGCTGACCCTGCTGCCGGGCAATGAACCGATCAACGAGCAGATCGCCCTGTTGCTGCAGGGCGGGGCAGAATTTTGTGCCTGTTATTGCGACCTGGATCATTTCAAGCCGTTCAATGACGTCTTCGGCTACCATAGTGGCGACAACGTGATCCAGCTCACCGGGAAAATACTCTCCGAAGTGTGCGACCCGGACCAGGATTTCATCGGTCACATCGGCGGCGATGATTTCATCATCCTGTTTCAAAGCGCAGACTGGGAAGCCCGTTGTCAGAGGGCCCTGGACCGTTTTGCGAATGCCATTCTGGAATTCTTCGGTGCCGAGGATAGGGCGCGGCAAGGCTATATGGCCAAGGACCGCCATGGCGAAGAAGTGTTCTATCCGCTGACCAGCCTTTCCATCGGTGCCGTGCAGGTCGAGCCCTGCAAACAGGCTTCGCACCACAAAATTTCGGCTGCGGCAGCCGAAGCGAAAAAACAGGCCAAGGGGATTCCCGGCAACAGCCTGTTTATCGAGCGTCGTGCCAAGTGTTCATGAAAGGTGTGAGCGATGGACGATGCGCGGTTTTCATGACGCAGCAATAACAAGAGATTTGTTTTCACAACCTTGAATATGACCAAAAAACCGATCCGGACTACACTGTCAGCCGATTCATGCCCGACTTTGCCTGATGCGGACGACAAGAACCTGTGCGTCATCCACGAGGCGATCGTCGGCACTTTCGGGCTGCCGCCGGACAAGCTGTTCGTCAGCATCAAGGGTGACCCGACCCTGCGCGAAACCGCGTCGATGCGCCCCCGCCAGGAAAGCCGGATCGACCGGGAAGCGGGAAAAGTACTGGAAACCTGCGAATGGCTGCTGCGGAAAACCGGCTGTTTCAGCATCTACGTCGGCTTCAACAGCAGCGAGGTGCGTACTGAGTCGGTGTTCAACCCGTTCAATTACGAGATTCACGATGCCATCGCCCTGATCCAGCCGGGCTATGTGGAGCGCCACTTCGTGCAAGTGCCCTACCAGAAAAAAATGAAAATCAACGGCCGTGTGCGCAATACGGCGCAGACCGGTCCGCTGCGGGAATATCTGCCGGCCCACTGGCGTAAGCTGATGGATCGCCAGCGCGAGGAATGGAAGCCGATGGCGAAAAAGGATATCAAGCAGGTCGTCCAGTCGCTCAACCGCTTGCGCGGCATCGAGGGCTTCTATCTGCGCAACGCCGCAATTTCCCTGAGCCAGGGTATCGTGCGCGCCTCCTTCAACTGCGACGGAACCTACATCGTCGCCGCAGAGTATTTCCCCCAGTTCGTGGAAGAAAACACCCCCTGATTTCCGTTTGGAAATCAGGGGGTGTAGGGCGCAATCGTTATTGCGCCGAATGAAATGGGGTTCGCAGGGATGGGCGACTTGTGCGAGTTGCTTCGCATCCCTGCTAGTCCCTATTCGCCCAACTCGCAAAGCATCCGGCGCAATGCGCTTCGCTTATTGGCACCCTGCATCACGCCTTACGCGAGTTGACTG
>JAUYSN010000092.1 GCA_030696235.1 Sulfuricella sp.
CGAGGCGTTGTGATGCGAGCACAATAGTTTGCTAAATTCGGCGATTAACCACGAATGGCACGAATGGTCACGAATGAACGCGAATAGATTAGAGAGACAATCATCATGTCGCCTAGGTGAATCAGTCCAATCATTCTAACAAACTGATTATTAGTGAACATTCGTGCCATTCGTGGTTAATCGCTTTTTATAGCGCGAGTTCAAGTTTCAAACCGGTCGCCCGGCTTCACCGGGTTTCCCGCCAGAAAACTCGACACCGGCAACCTCTTGCCTCCGGCTTTCTGAATCTCTTTCAGCAGCAAAGCACCTTCACCGCATCTGACCAGAATGCCATCCTTGTCCGCTTGTAGTATTTCTCCGGGAGAACCCTCGCTCCGCTGCGCCACCTGCGCCTGCCAGATGCGCCAGGTTTCAGCCCCAAGTTGGGCCTGCGCCACCGGAAAAGGATTGTACGCACGCACTGCGCGGGCAAGCTCGGCGGCGCTTTTGTGCCAGTCGATCATGCCCTCGACTTTAGATAGTTTCGCGGCGTAGGTTGCTGCGCTGTCGTCCTGGGGTTGGGCTTGCAATGTCCCGAGATCCATCTGCTGTAGCGCGGAGACGATGCTCGATGCGCCCAGGACCGCCAACTTGTCATGCAGGGTTTGCGCCGTATCATGGTCCGTGATCGGCAGCGCGGCGCGCAGCAGCATGCCGCCGGTATCCAGCCCACTATCCATTTGCATAATGGTAATGCCGGTTTCCGGGTCGCCAGCCAGGATCGCGCGCTGTATCGGCGCCGCACCGCGCCAGCGCGGCAGCAGCGAGGCGTGGATATTCAGGCAACCGAAACGGGGGATGGTTAGCACCGCCGGTGGCAGCAACAAGCCATAGGCCGCAACGATCATCGCGTCGGCGTTAACTGCCGCTAGCTGCGCCTGAATTTCGGCATCCTTCAGCGCCGCGGGTTGCTGCACGCTCAATCCGCGCTGCAACGCCAATTGCTTGACCGGGCTGGGCGTCAGCCTCATGCCACGTCCGGCGGGGCGATCCGGCTGGGTCAGCACCAAGGCAATGTCATGCCCCGCTTCAATCAGCGCAGCCAGAGCGGCAGCCGCAAATTCCGGCGTGCCGGCGAAAATCAGCCGCATCTTATAAGGTCTCCCGCATCAGCTTCTTCATCTTCTGGCGAATGCGGTTCAACTTCAGCCGTGACAGGTATTCGACGAATACCTTACCTTTCAAATGATCGATTTCATGCTGAATGCAGATCGCCAGCAACCCTTCCGCCTTCAACGTAAAAGGTTTTCCCTCGACATCCAGCGCTTTCACGGTGACTCTCTCTGCCCGAGTGACATTTTCGTAAATGCCCGGCACGGAAAGACAGCCTTCTTCGTGCTCGGCTTTTCCCTCGCTGGCAATGATTTCCGGGTTGATGAACACCTGCAGGCTGTTCCGCTCCTCGGAAATGTCCATCACCACGACCTGTTTATGCACATTTACCTGGGTTGCAGCGAGGCCGATACCAGGCGCAGCATACATGGTTTCCGCCATATCGGCAGCCAGGCAGCGGATTTCCTCGTTCACTTCGACCACGCGAGTAGCCACGGTATGCAGCCGTTCATCCGGATAATGAATGATATTTAATATGGCCATAAGTGCTTGCTTGTTTAATCAATTACCTGCAAAATTTAACCCAACCCCTGAATTCGTCAAGGATTGTAGCGCTCCATTGATGCCGACCAGGAACAACTCACCCTTTAAGGCCCGCTCATGAAAAAGCCTATTTTAGCTCTGATTTTGATTTTCGGCTTAAGTTCGCTCTCCGCAGCCACCGAAATCGCGCTGCAAGACCGCCACCCCGATCGCTACGTCGTGGTCAAGGGCGACACGCTTTGGGGCATTGCGGGAAAGTTCCTCAAGCAGCCCTGGCGCTGGCCCGAAATCTGGAAAATGAACAAGCAGCAGATCAAGAACCCGCACTGGATATATCCAGGCGACATGATCGTACTGGACATGTCCAGCGGTTCGCCGGAATTACGCCTGGTCAAGGGTCTCGAAACGATTAAACTGAGCCCGCGCGTCCGGGTTGAACCCGCGGAAACAGGCGCAATTCCCAGCATTCCGCTGGCGGCGATCGGGCCATTCCTCAGCAAGCCGCTGGTCATTGCGGAAGGCGAGCTCGAAAAGGCGCCCTACATTATCGGCACCGAGGAGAGCCGTGTCATCCTCGGCGCGGGCAATTCCGCCTACGCACAGTCCATCATGGAAGGCGGGGCGCTGAACTGGCATATTTACCGCCCGGGCAAGGCGCTGGTCGATCCCGATTCCAATGAAACCCTGGGATATGAAGCGGTCTATCTGGGAGACGCCAGAATCACCCAGTTCGGCGCGCCGGCTACGATAAATATCACCAAATCCACCCAGGAAATCAATATCGGCGACCGTTTGGTGGAAATGAAGGAAGAGGCGACCAGCGCTTACGTACCCCACGCACCGGAGAAAACGATCTTCGGCAGGATAGTTTCTGCCTATGGCGGCGTCGCGGAAGTCGGGAGGGGCTCGATTGTCACTCTGAACAAAGGCGGGCAGGATGGTCTCGAAATCGGCCATGTGCTGGCGCTTTACCGACACGGCCGTAGCATCGCACCTGGCGCGCACGACGACACCTCGCCGGAAACCGTTAAACTGCCCGACGAGCGCTATGGTCTGGTGTTCGTCTTTCGCGTCTTCGAAAAACTGGCCTATGCACTGGTAATGCAAAGCGAGCGCCCGGTGCAAGTGCTGGACGATGTGCGCACACCGTAACGACCATTGCGAGAAGTGCCGACCCGATGACGATATCGCTTCCTGGGTCGGCCTGAGCCTGATCCCGGGACTGGGTGACGAGTCGTACCGCAAACTGCTGCGCGCCTTCGGTGAACCGAAAGAAATTTACGCCGCATCCTACGCATCCCTAACGGGCGTTGTCGGCCGAGCCGTGGCTGAAGGCGTCCGTCGCGGCGTCGACCCGGATCAGCTCGCACCTCTCTTCGCCTGGCTCAGTAATGAACAAAACCATATCGTTACCCTGGCCGACACTGAATACCCTCAATCCCTGCTGCAAATCCCCGACCCTCCACCCCTGCTTTATGTCAAAGGCCGCCTCGATCTTCTGAATCAGCCGGCCATGGCGGTTGTCGGCAGCCGTAATGCAACGCCACAGGGGAAAATGAATGCCGAATCGTTTTCCCGGAATCTGAGCGACAGCGGGCTGTGCGTCGTCAGCGGAATGGCGCTGGGCATCGACGCGGCTGCACACCGTGGCGGGCTGGATGGCGCGTCCAGCAGCATCGCCGTTATCGGAACCGGCCTGGATATCGTTTATCCCTCTCGCAACCACGCCTTGGCTCACGAACTGGCGCAGCACGGCACCCTGATTTCCGAATTTCCGCTCGGCACAACCGCAATGGCGCACAACTTTCCGCGCCGCAACCGCATTATCTGCGGCCTGTCTCTCGGCTGCCTGGTGATCGAGGCGGCAATTCGGAGCGGTTCGTTGATCACCGCCCGTTTGGCCGTTGAACAGGGACGGGATGTTTTCGCCATTCCCGGCTCCATTCACTCCCCCGTGTCAAAAGGCTGCCACGCCCTGATCAAGCAGGGCGCCAAGCTGGTCGAGTGCGCCAACGATATTCTCGATGAACTAAAGTGGCCATCGCCGCAGAATCCTGACACGGCGAACGCGGAGGCCTCCCCAGAGAACGACCGTCATCCGCTGCTGGATGCCTTGGGGTTCGACCCTGTCGGGATCGACGCACTGACGGCGCGCAGCGGCTTGACGAGCGATACCGTTTGCGCCATGCTGTTACAACTCGAATTGGAAGGGCGAATCGCCTGCCTGCCCGGTGGACTTTACCAATTAATCACCTAATCCAACGGATTCCAGCGTTAAAACCACTTGAAACCAGCACAATGTTCGATATTTTAGTCTATCTGTTCGAAAATTATTTCGAGGTCAACGTTTACCCCGACGAGGGAACGTTGACCCGTGAGCTCAGCGCGGCAGGCTTCGACCGGGACGAGATCAACCAAGCCATGACGTGGGTCAATGGCCTGGAGAAGCTGACTCAGGAAAGCTATCTGCCCAGCCTGGCAGACTCCCGCGCGCAGCGATTCTACTCCGATGCAGAGGAAACCAAGATCGGGACGGAGTCCCGTGGCTTCCTGTTGTTTCTCGAAACTTCCGGCATCCTTAACCCCGTTCAACGCGAATGGGTTATCGACCGGATCATGGCGCTCAACGAACACGAGGTTTCGCTTGAACAGGTCAAATGGACCGTTCTGATCGTGCTCTGGAGCCAAGGCCAGGCCAGCGACTTCATGTTCATCGAGGATCTGCTGTTCGGCGAAACCCAGCCCACCATGCATTGACCTGGCAACAGATTCTTGCCATTGCCGCCGGTTCTTCATATCATCCGCGCCCAAACCCACTAATTTTAGCGAGAGCGCATGTCCTCCAGCCTCCTGATCGTCGAATCCCCCTCCAAAGCCAAAACTCTTAAGAAGTACCTTGGCAAGGATTTTGAAATCCTCGCCTCTTACGGCCATGTGCGCGACCTCGTGCCGAAGCAGGGCGCGGTGGACACCGAACACGACTTCAAGATGAAGTACCAGTTGATCGAACGCAATACCAAGCACGTCGATGCAATCACCAAAGCGGTCAAGCTTGCCGACAACATCTATCTGGCAACTGACCCGGATCGCGAGGGCGAGGCGATTGCATGGCATCTTGCGGAAATTTTGAAATCCAAGAAGCTGCTCGCCAAAAAGAATGTCAAACGCGTGGTTTTTCATGAGATCACCCAGTCCGCCGTGCTGGCGGCTGTTGCCAATCCGCGCGATATCCTCATGCCCCTGGTGAATGCCCAGCAGGCGAGGAGGGCGCTGGATTATCTGGTCGGCTTCAATCTTTCGCCGCTGCTATGGCGCAAAATTCGTCGCGGTCTTTCTGCCGGCAGGGTACAAAGCCCGGCCCTGCGCCTGATTTGCGAACGCGAAATTGAAATCGAGGCGTTCAAGACCCAGGAATACTGGAGCATCCATTTCGATTCACACAAAGGCAAGCAGAAATTTTCAGCCAAGCTGTTCCAGTACAAGGGCGAAAAGCTGAACCAGTTCAGCGTCGGCACCGAAGCTTCGCAGGCAGATATCGTTGGCTACCTTACACAGCATGCCGGTGGCAAGGCAACGGTCGTCCAGGTCGACAAGAAGCGCAAGCAGCGCCAAGCTTCCGCGCCATTTACCACCTCTACCTTGCAGCAGGAAGCCGTGCGCAAGCTGGGATTCACCACCGACCGCGCCATGCGCGTTGCGCAACAGCTTTACGAAGGGGTGGACACCGGAGGCGGAGCTGCTGGTCTGATCACCTACATGCGTACCGACTCGGTTATCCTCGCCAACGAGGCGGTAGCGGAAATCCGCGATTACATCTCCGCCAAGTTCGACCCTGACTATTTGCCCAAAGCGCCGGTCCAGTACAAAAACAAATCCAAAAATGCCCAGGAGGCGCACGAAGCCATACGGCCCACATCGATCCTGCGCACACCGGATGACGTTCGAGCCTTTCTTACCGCAGACCAGGCCAAGCTTTATGAAATGATCTGGAAGCGAGCGCTGGCTTGCCAGATGAGTCCGGCCAAGTTCGACACTGTCAGCCTGGATCTGGCAGTTGCGGATGAAAGCACGCTGTTCCGAGCCTCTGGCCAGACCCTGGTTTTTCCCGGTTTTATCGCGGTTTACCTGGAAGGCGCGGACGACCAGGAGGAGGAAGGCGAAAGCAAGCTGCCGCCGATGGAAGCCGGCGATCAAGTCCCGGTGGACAAACTCTACGGCGAACAGCACTTCACCCAGCCGCCGCCGCGCTACACTGAAGCCAGCCTGGTCAAGGATCTGGAAGAGCATGGCATTGGCCGCCCGTCGACTTACGCCAGCATTATCTCGACACTACAGGCCAGGGAATACGTAAACCTCGACAAAAAGCGGTTTTTCCCCACTGACGTAGGCTCGGTGGTCAACAAGTTCCTGACCGAGCATTTCACGCGCTATGTCGATTACGATTTTACGGCCAAGCTGGAAGACCAGCTGGACAGCATCTCCACCGGCGATAAGGAATGGATCCCGGTTCTGGCGGATTTCTGGAAGGGCTTCAGCCAGCAAATCGAGGAAAAGAAAAACATCGAGCGCAAGGACCTTACCCATGAGCAGCTCGATGAAGCCTGTCCAAAATGCGGAAAACCCCTGTCCGTAAGGCTGGGCAAGCGCGGGAAATTCGTGGGCTGCAGCGGCTATCCTGAATGTGACTTTACCCGCAGCATGGACGGCGAGGTCAAGCCGGACGAACCGGTAGTGGTGGAAGGACGCCTGTGCCCGAAATGCGAAAGCCCTCTGCACGTGAAATCCGGCGCATACGGCAAGTTCATCGGTTGCTCGGCCTATCCTAAGTGCAAGTTCCTCGAACCCCTGGAAAAACCCAAGGATACGGGGGTAACCTGCCCGGAATGCAAAAAAGGCAGCTTGATAGAACGTAAAAGCCGCTACGGGAAACTGTTTTATTCCTGCAATACTTACCCGGATTGTAAATATGCGGTCTGGAACCCCCCCATCGCCGAGCCCTGCCCAAAATGCAACTGGCCAGTGCTGACCATCAAGACGACCAAACGTCGCGGCACCGAAAAAGTTTGTCCG
>JAUYSN010000115.1 GCA_030696235.1 Sulfuricella sp.
GCACATCGAGCAGATGCGGCTATCCGCCACCAAGTCGTTGCTGGAGCGTGAGGACTGTGTGATCGTCGCTTCGGTTTCCTGCATTTACGGTATCGGCGACCCGGTGGACTACCACGGCATGATCCTGCACCTGCGCCAAGGCGAGACGATGTCCCAGCGCGATGCCATCAAGCGCCTCACCGAGATGCAGTACGACCGCAACGAGATCGATTTTCGCCGCGGCACTTTTCGTGTGCGCGGCGATGTGCTCGACATCTATCCGGCGGAAAGCGCGGAAACCGCAGTGCGGGTCAGCCTGTTCGATGACGAGGTCGAGAGCATATCCCTGTTCGACCCGCTGACCGGTCATATTCAGCGTAAGGTTCCGCGCTATACGGTTTATCCGTCGAGCCATTACGTCACGCCGCGCAGTACCACACTGCGGGCGATTGAGGCGATCAAGGCCGAGCTGCGCGAAAGAATCGAGTTTTTCCAGAAAGAGCATAAATTAGTGGAAGCGCAGCGGATCGAGCAGCGCACCCGCTTCGACCTGGAGATGCTCAACGAGCTGGGTTTTTGCAAGGGCATCGAGAACTATTCGCGCCATCTTTCCGGCAGGAATCCGGGCGATCCACCGCCCACGCTGATCGACTATCTGCCGCCCAACGCACTAATGTTCCTCGACGAAAGTCATGTCACCATCCCGCAGATCGGCGGCATGTACAAGGGGGACCGGGCGCGCAAGGAAAATCTGGTGGGATATGGCTTTCGCCTGCCCTCCGCGCTCGATAACCGGCCCCTGCGTTTCGACGAGTTTGAAAAGGTGATGCGGCAGTCCATTTTCGTTTCCGCCACGCCCGCCGATTACGAGGCGCAGCATGCTGGCCAGGTGGTGGAGCAGGTGGTGAGGCCGACCGGGTTGGTGGATCCGAAGATCGAGGTCCGCCCGGCTGCCAACCAGGTTGACGATTTGCTCTCCGAGCTCAATGCCCGGATCGCGCTAGGCGAGCGCGTGCTGGTCACCACATTGACCAAGCGCATGGCCGAGGATCTGACTGACTATCTGTCTGACCATGGAATCAAGGTTCGCTATGTGCACTCGGATATTGACACGGTGGAACGGGTCGAGATCATCCGCGACCTGCGGCTGGGAGTGTTCGATGTGCTAATCGGCATTAACTTGTTGCGAGAAGGTCTTGATATTCCAGAAGTATCGTTGGTGGCAATTCTGGACGCCGACAATGAGGGCTACTTGCGTTCCGAGCGCGCACTGATCCAGACCATAGGAAGGGCGGCACGCCACATCAATGGCACCGCGATTCTCTATGGTGACAAAATCACCAATTCCATGCGCCGTGCAATGGATGAGACTGAGCGCCGCCGGGTAAAGCAGGTGGCATACAATCTCGCTCATGGCATTACGCCGAAAGGGGTCACCAAGCGTATCAAGGACCTTATCGATGGCGTGTTCGATATCGACACCGCCCAGAAGGAGCTGAAAGTCGCCCAGGAGCTTGCTGCCTACAAGCACCTGGACGAGAAGAAGCTGACCAAGGAAATCAAGCAGCTGGAAAAAGAAATGCTGGCCTGCGCCAGGAATCTTGAGTTCGAACGTGCCACGCAGCTACGCGACAAATTGAATCAGATCAAGGCACTGATGTTTAAAACGTAACCAATACCACAGCTATTGCTGTGGTTAAAAGATCAATGGTCCGGATTTTTCATGAAGGTGACCACGTTGGCGCCAGGCGGCGTGCGTGAGCCGCAGGACAGATCATCGTTGAGTTCCAGCTCGGCTTCATGCAGCTGGTTGATGACTTCGACGTAGTCCTTGTCCTTCGCCATCATCAGCGCCGTGCGGCCACCTTCGTTCATGGCGCGAACATCCGCACTCGCCTTCAACAGGACGTCAACGACACCCGCTTCGCCGTAGCCTGCAGCAAGCATCAACGGACGAGTGCCGTAGCCTATCTGGGTTTCAATGTCGGCTCCGGCGTCGATCAATGCGCTAACGATTTCGGGAAAGCCACGATTAAGCTCGTGGTTGTACAGTGCTTTCATCAGTGCGGTCCAGCCTAGTGGGTCTGTCGCGTTGACCTCCGCACCAAGTTCGATCAGTGTTTTCACCACTTCGAGGTGGCCCGCTCCGGCAGCCAGCATCAGCAATGTGGTGCCGTCGGTGTTGCGGCTATTGTAGTCCGTGCCACTTTGCAGCAGGGCGCGGATTTGAATGGTGTCACCAGTGGCGGCGGCATTGAATAGATTGGCGGACATAATATTCTCCACAGCGATTTCAGAAAAGTGCACGTATTGTAATAATAGTTTAGTTATTTGGTCAACTATTATTGTGATTTCGTATCGTGCCATTCAGCACAAATCCCATATTCAATATTGCTTGATCGCCGGTATGGACGTAGGTTTACAAAATGTACTATCATTTCGACTCACGTAAACTGTCATATCGATGGGGGCTGAATGATCGGGCAAAGGCTGTACCGGGCACGAAAGGCTGCTGGGTTCTCCTTGCGCAATCTTTCCGCGAAGGTTGATCTCTTGCCTATCCGGTTGCTTGCCAAAGCTATCAAGATGCTAGATTTTGGTATGTATCCTCGTGATTTTCCCACGTCACTTCCCGAGTTTCAACGGGTCTTCTCGCTACGCACGCTGGCAAACTGATTGCCTCTTGGCATTCTCAACTACTTTGGCAAGCAACCGGATAGGCAAGGAAAGTGCGTGCGCTGGAGGGCTGCGATGTTGCCCCTCAGTGACACTCGCGATCTGATGCTGCCCAAGCTCCGAAACGCACCCCAGTTGGATATCATTTGACCATGAACGTCTTTCAAACCCACGCGGATATCGTCTCGGACTACGCCACCTACATCCGAAGTTTCCTGAAGATCGACGATCCGGCGATTCGTCTTACCGTCGAGGAAGCGCTCAACCAAGGGAAGCTCTGGCCGGAGCCTTTGCTCCAGTTCAACCCATCATTCGAGATGTACGGCAGCCTCGAAAAACTGGCGCAGACAGGGGACATTCACCCCGATATTCGTGACATTTTCAAGGGTTACTCACTCTACAAGCATCAGGTCGAGGCCATCAGGCTTGGCACGTCTGGCAAGGACTTTATCGTCACTTCCGGAACTGGCTCCGGGAAGTCATTGACCTACATCGGTTCGATTTTTCATCACCTGCTTTCCAATCCACATGCCAAGGGTGTCACTGCGATCGTCGTTTATCCGATGAACGCGCTGATCAACTCGCAGTTTGAGGAATTTACCCGTTATAAGGACAACTACGAAAAGACCACGGGCAAGACTTTTCCGATCAGCTTCGGCCAATACACAGGGCAGGAAAAGGAAGAAAAGCGCGCCGAGATGCGCGAGAACCCGCCGCAGATTTTGCTCACCAACTACATGATGTTGGAGTTGTTGCTGACACGCCTTCGCGAGCGATCGATCCGCGATGGGATATATGAGAATCTCAGCTTCCTGGTCTTCGATGAGTTACATACCTATCGCGGCCGGCAGGGAGCTGATGTGGCGATGCTGATCCGGCGCATCCGGGCCCGTTGCGTGAAGCCAGTGGTTTGCATTGGGACATCGGCGACCATGGTTTCCGTGGGTTCGCTTGCTGAGCAACGCGCGGAGGTCGCCAAAGTCGCGACCAAATTATTTGGCAAGCCGTTCGTTCCAGAGCAAATCATCAATGAAACACTCGCCCGCTCACTCGACTACAACGGACTTTTGCCATCGTCCGACGCGTTGGCTCTGGCAATTGACGCCGGAATAGATCAGAACGCCAATGCCGATATTTTGAAATTTCATCCAGTTGCCGTGTGGCTTGAAAATGCCGTAGCACTCGAAGAACGAGAAGATCGTCTGGTGCGAGGAAAACCGCAGCGCCTGTCGGCCATAGGTGCGTCGCTTTCCCTCGCTTCGGGGAAGACACCCGACGATTGCGGGGCTTTTTTACAGCAACTATTGCAATGGATCAGTGCCGTCAATCAACGAATGCAAGAAGCAGGACAGCGCTACACACAGTTGCCATTCAAGCTTCACCAATTCATCTCGCAAACTGGCTCCGTCTATACAACGCTCGATCAGGACGAAAACCGTTTCATCACGCTTGAGCCTGGTGTATTCAAAGCCGATGAGGAAGACAAAAAACCGATCTTTCCAAACGTCTTCAGCAGGGCCAGCGGGCATGCGTTTATTTGTGTTTCCAGAATGGGGAATCACCTTGAACCCCGTGAATTTCGGGAAAGCTCGGACGAGGAGTCGGAGGCGGCGGATGGCTATCTGATCGTTGGAGATGACATTTGGGACCCCTTGGATGACAGTGAACTGCTTCCTGAAGCATGGGTGCGTCAGACCAAGGCTGGGCCAGTGCCAGACTCAAAGAAAAAAACATCCTTCCCGATCAAGCTTTTTTTCAACGAATTTGGCGAATGCTCGGAATCGAAGCCCCTGAAATGGTGGGGTTGGTTCATGAAGGCGCCGCTTCTGTTCGACCCAACGTCCGGTATTTTTTACGACACCAAAACCAATGAGGGAACCAAGCTAACGAAGCTGGGCAGCGAAGGCCGCAGTACATCCACCACCATCACCGCCTTCTCCATGCTCAATCGGCTCAGTGATGCTGGCTACCGCCAAGAGGACCAAAAGCTCCTCAGTTTCACAGATAACCGCCAGGATGCCGCATTACAGGCCGGGCACTTCAATGACTTTGTCCAAGTGGTTCGCCTGCGTGCCGGCATCCGCAAGGCGCTTGAACTGGCGCCTGACCAAACCCTGACCTATGCAACGCTCGGCGAAGCCATTTTCAAGGCGCTTG
>JAUYSN010000120.1 GCA_030696235.1 Sulfuricella sp.
TCGCCGCGACAAACAGGGAGCGCCGGTCGGACTGCGCCGCGCTTTCGATGCGGCGATAACCCCACCACACCACGTAGAGCGAGAACGCCACCCACCAGTAGGCGGAAAAACCGAACACGTAGAGCAGCATGTCCGCCAGCCAGGCGCCCAGCTCGCCGCCTGAATTTTGAACGGTCAGCCGGCTGCCGCTGTGCGACCAGCCCGGATCGCCGTAGTCGTAAGTGAACAGTACGATGGCCAGATACAGCGCAAAAACGACTACCGCCAGCCAGCGCGTTTCGCGGAGCAGGCCGGACAGTTTCGGCGAGAGCGGCTCGGGGGGAGCCCTGCGGTTCGTACCCCGGGAATTCTGGCTATAAGAAGGTTTGGTGTTGAGAGCCATTATTTTGACGTGTGGTATGACGCCACGATTATAGCAATACCTACTCAACAAACCATGTTAGAATAATTCTAATTATTGGAATAGCCATTTTCCCGAAGCCTCCTCGGGAGTGGCAATATTTTGACCTTTGCGATAACCTTTATTTTTTCGGGAGAATACTCAAGATGTCCGTGAAACACTGCAAATTACTTATTCTTGGCTCCGGCCCCGCTGGCTACACTGCCGCCATCTATGCTGCCCGCGCCAACCTTAATCCTGTGATGATCACCGGCATGCAGCAAGGCGGCCAGCTCACCACCACCACCGAAGTGGACAACTGGCCCGCCGACGTCATGGGCGTGCAGGGGCCCGAATTGATGGAGCGCTTCCAGAAACATGCCGAGCGCTTCAATACCGAAATCATTTTCGATCAAATCCACACCGCCAAGCTTACCGAGAGGCCATTTACCCTGATCGGTGACTCCGGCACCTATACCTGCGACGCACTGATTATCGCCACCGGCGCCTCCGCCAAGTACCTCGGCCTGCCATCCGAAGAGGCGTTCATGGGCAAGGGCGTGTCCGGCTGCGCTACCTGCGACGGTTTCTTCTACAAGAACCAGGAAGTCGCCGTGGTCGGCGGCGGCAATTCCGCCATCGAAGAGGCCCTGTACCTGTCCAACATCGCCAGGCATGTCACGCTGGTGCACCGCCGCGACACCTTCAAGGCGGAAAAGATCATGGTCGACAAGCTGCACGACAGGATAAAGAACGGCAACATCAGCCTCGAGGCATTCTGCGAACTGGATGAAGTGCTGGGCGACAAGACCGGTGTTACCGGCATGCGCATCAAGAATGTGAAGGATGGCAGCACCAAGGATATCCCGCTGCAGGGTATCTTCATCGCCATCGGCCACAAGCCCAACACCGAGCTGTTCCAGGGACAACTGGAGCTGGAAGGCGGCTACATCGTCACCCGTGGCGGTCACACTGGCAATGCGACCCAGACCAGTATCGATGGCGTTTACGCCGCCGGCGACGTGCAGGACCACATCTACCGCCAGGCCATCACCAGCGCCGGGACCGGTTGCCAGGCAGCACTCGATGCGGAGCGCTATCTCGACGACTTGGGCAAGTAATGCAAAAGCGAAAAGGTGGCGGCAAAACAGCGCCGCCATCCTTGTCCGACGACGAATCCAGCCTCTTCCGCACCAGCATCGGCGACACCCGGCCTTTGCCGGATAACGGCAAGACCGTATTTCCTCCCCACCTCCCCTGGCCTGTTCTCCGGCAAAACCGGACTGACGCAAACCCGTTGGCGGTGGATGGCTTAAGCGACCATATCCCCTTGGAACTGGCAGGAACCGAGGAGGAATTTTTCTTCCTGCGCCCCGGTGTGGCGCCTCTGACCATGAAGAGACTGCGCCGTGGTTACTGGGCAATTCAGGCAGAACTGGATCTGCACGGCATGACCAGCGACGAGGCCCGAGCCTGTTTGATCGAGTTTCTCGACGAATGCAAGCAACTCGGCCTGCGCTGCGTGCGGGTCATACACGGAAAGGGGCTAAGCTCCAGGAACCGCGAGCCGGTATTAAAGCTGAAAGCGGCCAGTTGGCTCATGCAACGCGCCGAAATTCTGGCTTTCTGCCAGGCACGGCCGATGGATGGCGGCAGCGGCGCGGTGATCGTGCTTCTCAAGGTGGCCCGGCGCTGATCTTGCCCGGGCGCAATCGAAATTGTTGGTCATTGCTGAAAGCTTCTGGAAGGAAGCCGCCCCGAATACTAGGTAGGCAACCCACGCCCACGTAGGGCGGAAAAGCGTAGCGCCTTCCGCCGTATGGGGTGCCCGCACATCGTTTCCAGGTTGAACCAGCGCCTTTCACCGTTGCCCCCTCTCCCACTTGTGGGAGAGGGTTGGGGTGAGGCAAAACATTCGGCGGATAACGCTACGCTCATCCGCCCTACGTAGCTGACCAACACTTTCGATTGCACCCATCTTGCCCTTCTTACTGGATTTCGCGGCCTCCCTCCCTTACAATCTCTTTCCTTCAGCAGTCCATACATCGCCCCTACCATGATCGAAAATACGCCTGACACCCTTGAGGTTTCCATTGTTGTTCCGATTTACAACGAGGAAGAAAACCTCAGCGAGCTTTTACGCCGGGTCAATGAGGCGATGGAACCCACCGGACGCTCCTGGGAATTGATCTGCGTCGACGATTGCTCGTCCGACAGTTCCGCTTCTCTGCTGGAACAGTTCGCCACCACCCGCCCCTGGCTGCATCCGCTTTACCTGATTCGCAATTACGGCCAGTCGGCGGCGATGCAGGCAGGATTCGACGCGGCCGCCGGTGCCGTGGTCGTCACCCTCGACGGCGACCTGCAGAACGACCCGGCCGACATTCCCGGCCTGCTGGACATGCTCGACCAGAGGCCGGAAATCGACATCATTTCCGGCTGGCGCAAATTCCGCCAGGACCGTTACATCAACCGCAAGCTGCCCTCGATGATCGCCAATGCCCTGATTTCGCGCATGACCGGCGTCCACCTGCACGATTACGGCTGCTCGCTCAAGGTTTACCGCAGCGAAAGCATCCGCGACGTGAAGATCTATGGCGAACTCCACCGTTTCATTCCGGCACTCGCCGCGCAGTTCGGCGCCAAGGTCATCGAAGTGCCGGTTTCCCATCATGCCCGCATGCACGGCAAATCCAAGTACGGCATCGACCGCACCTTGCGCGTGGTCCTCGACCTGCTCTGGGTGAAGTTTCTGCTGCACTTTTTGCACCGCCCGATGCACGCCTTCGGCGGGGCCGGCATTACCCTGCTCCTGCCCGGCCTGTTGGCGCTGGGTGTTCTCGTTGTCGAGAAACTGTTCCTCGGCGAAAACATCGGCGGTCGTCCGCTCCTTCTGCTCGGCGTAATGCTGACCCTGATGGGCGTGCAACTGATCGCCATGGGCCTGCTGGGCGAGATCCTGATTCGCATCTACCACGAACCCGCCGGCCGGGCACAATACCTGTTGCGAGCCGCCCCGCGCCGGCGCGGGACTGCCAAAGCCGCTCCAGAGCCGCATTCTTGAGCAAAACCGGCATCAAAATCCTGCGTTTTATCGCCGCGAGCTGCTTGCTCGCGGCCGTAATCTGGTACGCCAACCCGGCCAAGCTGGTCAAGACCCTGAGCAACGTGGAATTGCGCTGGTTCACCCTGGCGGTAGCCGCCGCTATCCTGTCCAACATCGCCTCCGCCCTGCGCTGGGCGCACATCGCCCGTCTTTTCAGCCTTACCGCGCCAGCCTTGCCGCTTATCGCCATCTATGGACGCGGGGTGACGATCAACAACCTCCTGCCCGGCGCAACCCTGAGCGGCGATATGCTGCGCGCCTACCAGCTGCACAGGCTGGGCAATCCGCTCGGGCAATCCACGCTCAGCGTTGTGCTCGACCGCTTCAGCGGCCTCTGGGTACTGTGCCTGGTCTCTGCCGCAGCGGCGGCGCTATGGAGCGGCACGAACTCCCTGACGCACGACCCTGTCCTGGCGCAAAAACTGACCATTTACGCCGCCCTGCTCGGCAGCCTGATTCTGCTGCCCTTCCTGCCGCTGCCGCGCTTTGAGCCCAAGGGACAAAGCAGGTTGGCCGGACTGGTTCGATCATGGAACAACCTGGCCCGGCAGCTTGCCTTGTTTCGCAACAACCTGCCCAAGACGGCGCTGCAATCGGTGATAGTCCAGCTCTTTTCATCACTTGCATTCTGGCTCGGCGGAATTTCGGTTGGACTGGATATCTCGTACTGGCTGGTGCTGGCCTTATGCGCGCCGGTATTCATCATAGCTTCCCTGCCGGTCGGCATCGGCGGATGGGGCACACGCGAATTCGCCGCGGTACTGGTATTCGGCTTCGCCGGCGTATCCGGCGAGACAGCCGCCGCAACGGCCATACTTTACGGCCTGTGCGCCGTGATTCAGGGCATCCTCTACGCCCCTCTGTTTCTGTTACCAAGGGATTAGCACCACGCCTTTGGGCTGGGAGGCCATTTTTACCCGATCGGAGCCGTGCGAAAATCAAGAAAAACTAATACAGAATTCTGGAATGTGCGCGCCAAGCCTCGCACCCGCATCGACGAAAAACCCCAAGCGAGCAAAGCGCCTTGCCAAATTTTGCCAAACGGTCTAGCATAACACTATGAGCACGATGAATATTTCCCTACCCGACGCACTCAAGTCCTTCGTGGACGAGCAAGTTTCCCAGCGTGGCTATGGCACGAGCAGCGAGTATATGCGCGAGCTAATCCGCAAGGATCAGGATCGATCACGCCTGCGCGCGCTTCTGTTGCAAGGAGTGGAATCCGCTCCGGGTGAGCCTGTCGATCGCGCCTATTTCGACACTCTGCGTGACCGCGTCCAACAGCGCGCGCGTGGATGAAATACAAGCCCATCATCCCGCGCATCATTGCGCAGCGGGATGTCGAGGACGCTGTCGACCACTACCTGAATGAAGCCTCGGAACAAGTCGCTCTGGGCTTTATCGATGCGCTAGAGCAAGCCTATAAGCACATCACCCGCCACCCGGCAACGGGTTCCACCCGCTACGCGCATGAACTGGATTTACCAGGACTGCGCTCATGGCCATTGAAGCATTACCCCTTCCTCATATTTTATGTCGAGCAGTCCGCCCACCTCGACATCTGGCGTGTATTACACGGCCAACGCGACATTCCATCCTGGTTACGAGAAGAGGGCTAATCGCGCTGGTCGGCAATAATGCAATTGCAATTTGACGTAATTTGGCGCAAATGCAAACAGCAAAGGTGGAAGGGACAAAGCAAGCTTGATGGACTGGTTACGCAGATAAATGTAGGTTGGGTTAAGCGCGGCTTTTTGCGCCGTAACCCAACAAACCCAATCTTCCTTCGTGTGTTGGTTTTGCTTGGATAAGCCTACTACCCCTCTCCCACAAGGGGAAAGGGAGCAAACGTGAAAGGCGCTTGTTTCGATTAGCGATAAAGCCGCTAACCCAACCTACATTACCGCACGGTAAGCCGCACCAGCACGTGATCTACGATACATTAGCAGTTACCCTTGTTTCGCCTAGAGGCGCCTACTTTTGGTTCTTTGCGAACCTTTGCGTCCTTTGCGGTAAAATGCCGTTTTTACATTAACCATTCATCGAGCCTTACTTGCCAGATTTTTCGCGCCCCATTCCACTCGCCCACTATGCCCTGCTCGCCGTCGCCGTACTCGGCTGCTTCTTTCTCGGCATCGGCGGCTTTCCCCTGTTCGATCTCGACGAGGGCGCTTTCAGCGAAGCCACGCGCGAGATGCTGGCGAGCGGCAACTACCTGTCCACCACGCTCAACGGCGAGCCCCGCTACGACAAGCCGATCCTGATCTACTGGCTGCAGGCGGCCAGCGCTTCCCTGTTCGGCATCAACGAATTCGCCTTCCGCCTGCCCTCTGCCTTGGCCGGCAGCGGCTGGGTGGTCTTCACCTATCTGTTCGTGCGCCGCGCCGCCAGTGCCCGGCAGGCGCTGGCGGCGGGCATCATCACCGCCAGCGCGCTGGCGGTTTCCATCATCGTCAAGGTAGCCACCGCCGATGCCCTGCTCAACCTGATGATCAGCGCCACACTGTTCAGCGCCTACCTGTTCCTGCGCTTTCGCGAACGCAAATACCTGTATTTCGCTTT
>JAUYSN010000130.1 GCA_030696235.1 Sulfuricella sp.
TTGCCATGTACGTCCTGTTTGCGGTTGCGGGCTAAGGTGGATTATCATTCTTAATACAAGAAAGGTTCATGCATGAATATCAATGCAACCCTTCTCGGGCAAACGATCATGTTCATCATGTTCGTCTGGTTCTGCATGCGGTTCGTATGGCCGCCCATCATGCAAGTGTTGACTGCGCGCAAGCAGTCAATCGCCGATGGATTGGCTGCCGGTGAGCGCGGAAAGCACGAACTGGAGCTGGCCTCCCGCCGTGCTACCGAAGGCATGCATGAGGCCAAGCAGAAGGCGGCCGATATGATCGCCCAGGCAGAGAAGCGCGCTACCCAGATCCTCGAGGAAGCCAAAGGCCATGCCAAGGAAGAAGGCGACCGCCTCGTTGCGGGTGCCAAAGCCGAAATAGAGCAGGAAGTCCATCGTGCCAAGGAAAGTTTGCGCCAGCAGGTAGCCGATCTGGCGATAGCCGGCGCGGAGAAAATCCTGCGTCGCGAGATCGACGCCAAGGCACATGCCGAGTTGCTGACTTCAATCAAGAGCGAGCTATAGGGACATCATGGCAGAAGTCACTACCATAGCCAGGCCCTATGCCGAAGCGGTTTACCGCATCGCCGAGCAGGGTGGCGCACTCGACAAGTGGTCGCAGATGCTGGAGTTCACGGCAACGGTTGTGAACGACCCGCAGATGCAGGCGGTGATCGGCAACCCCCGGCTGACAGCGGAGCAGCAGAAGAGCGTGTTTCTCGCGGTGTGCGGAAAGAGCCTCGATGCACAAGGTGTTAACATGGTGCAACTGCTGCTGGAGAATGGCCGGCTGACGTTGCTGCCGGTCATTCGCGAGCAGTTCGAGCTGCTTCGGGCATTGCACGGCGGCGTCATGGACACCGAGATTTTCAGTGCCTATCCCCTGAGCGACGCAGAGAAAGAAGATTTGGTGCGTCGTCTGGAATCCAAATACAAGCGCAAAGTTGAAGCGACCGTAACCCTGGACCCCGAACTTATCGGCGGTATCAGAATTGTGGCGGGAGACGTCGTGATTGACGCGTCGGTGCGCGGCCAATTACAAAACATGGCGTTTACGCTCAAAAGTTAGGAGAGATCATGCAGTTGAATCCCTCAGAGATCAGTGAGCTGATCAAGAGCAAAATCGAAAACCTGGCCACCACGGCCGAGGCGCGCAACCAGGGAACGGTGGTGTCGGTAACCGACGGCATCGTCCGCGTTCACGGCCTGAGTGACGCAATGCAGGGTGAGATGCTGGAATTCCCCGGCAATACCTTCGGCCTTGCGCTCAACCTTGAGCGCGACTCGGTCGGCGCCGTGGTGCTGGGCGAGTACGAGCACATTACCGAAGGCGACACCGTCAAGTGTACCGGCCGCATCCTGGAGGTGCCGGTCGGCGAAGCGCTGATGGGCCGCGTGGTGAATTCACTGG
>JAUYSN010000182.1 GCA_030696235.1 Sulfuricella sp.
CCAACTCCTGCTCCAGAATGCTGCGGCGCGTTCCATCGCGCTGTTTCTGGGTTTCGCCGTCAACGCGGGGGAAGCCGGGCGGCGTTGCAGTCTGGGCTCGGGGCTTGGGGGCGGCCATCGAGGAAGGCGGATCGAGATCGAGCTTCTTGGCGCCCTTTTTGGGGAAGTTGGTATAGGTTTTTCGGCCGTTTTCATCCACCGACATGTAGATATCGGCGTGGGCGGCCTGACCCAAGACCTGACCCAAGAATAGCGAAATAAAAATCAGCAGCTTGGTTCTCATAAGGCGATTTATCCATGGAGAGCCCTCTCCCCAACCCTCTCCCGCAAGCGGGAGAGGGGGCAAACGTGAAGGGCGCTTGTTTTGATCTGGTTCAGATTAAGGGATTGGCCAAATTTTATCAACGTTTCGGCGATGAACGGGCTGACAGGCAAATAAAAAAGGGCGGGTTACCCCGCCCCTTTAAAGTGCTGCGCCAGGAATTACAGGCTGTAATACATGGCGAACTCGACCGGATGAGTGGTCATACGGAAGCGGGTGACTTCTTCCATTTTCAGTTCGATGAAGGCGTCGACCCAGTCGTTGGAGAATACGCCACCACGGGTCAGGAACTCGCGATCCTTGTCCAGGTAGTCCAGCGCCTGATCCAGGGACGAGCACACGGTCGGGATCAGTTTCTCTTCTTCCGGCGGCAGGTCGTAGAGGTTTTTGTCCATGGCCTCGCCGGGGTGGATCTTGTTCTGGATGCCGTCAAGACCGGCCATCAACAGAGCGGAGAAGCACAGGTACGGGTTGGCGGAAGGATCCGGGAAACGGGTCTCGATGCGGCGGCCCTTGGGATTGGCCACATGCGGAATACGGATCGAAGCGGAGCGGTTCTTGGCGGAGTAGGCCAGCATAACCGGAGCTTCGAAGCCTGGTACCAGACGCTTGTAGGAGTTGGTACCGGGGTTGGTAATCGCATTCAGGGCGCGGGCATGCTTGATGATGCCGCCGATGTAGAACAGAGCCGTTTCGGACAGGCCGCCGTAGCCGTTGCCGGCGAACAGGTTCTGGCCGTCTTTCCAGATCGACTGGTGTACGTGCATGCCGGAACCGTTGTCGCCAACGATGGGCTTGGGCATGAAGGTCGCGGTCTTGCCGTAGGCATGGGCCACGTTGAACACTACGTATTTCAGGATCTGGGTCCAGTCGGCGCGTTTTACCAGGGTGCTGAACCGGGTACCGATTTCGCACTGGCCGGCGGTCGCCACTTCATGGTGATGCACTTCGACCGGCACGCCCATTTCTTCCAGCGCCAGACACATGGCGGAACGAATGTCCTGGAAGGAGTCGACCGGAGGAACAGGGAAGTAGCCGCCCTTGATACCGGGACGGTGGCCGATATTGCCACCTTCGAAGACTTCTTCGGAGGACCAGGCTGCTTCTTCGGATTCGATCTTGACCGAGGAGCCGGACATGTCGGCATGCCAGGTGACGGAATCGAAAATAAAGAATTCAGGCTCAGGGCCGAAATAGGCGATATCGCCGATGCCGGTGGATTTCAGGTAGGCTTCGGCGCGCTTGGCGATGGAGCGTGGGCAACGGTCGTAGCCCTTGCCGTCGGAAGGCTCCACCACGTCGCAGGACAGGATCAGGGTGGATTCGTCGAAGAACGGGTCCATGTTGGCGGTATCCGGATCGGCCATCAGCTGCATGTCGGAAGCCTGAATGCCTTTCCAGCCGGCGATGGAGGAGCCGTCGAAGGCGTGACCGCTTTCGAACCAGTCTTCGTCCACCACGTGGGAAGGAATGGTAACGTGCTGTTCCTTGCCGCGGGTATCGGTAAAGCGCAGGTCAACGAATTTAACGTCGTTGTCCTTGATCATTTTCAAAACGTCGGCGATTGCCATGTTTATCTCCTAACTATCTAAAAGTTTGCAAAAAAATGATTTCGAATTCCGGGTTTTTGCTACTGGGAGGCAACTTAGCATGAAACATGCCAGGCAAAAACAGAAAAAAAGCATTGTGCCATAACTGGTTATAAATCGGCACCCCTTATTTGACGCACCGGAATTGTGCGGAAAGGGTACGCCATGCACTATTATGGTGCATGGCGCTGGTGCAGATGAATGGCGGCAAAAAATGGGTCGTCCCGGAGCAGGTCGGCGATTGCGGTTTTTAGTGCGGTGACCTGTTCGCGGCTGACATCGCTGGCGAGGAAAATTTCGGCTTCCGCTTTTCCATCCAGATAATGCAATACCACTTTTTCATGACTGGGCAGTGCCTGCCCTAGCAACTGTTCCAGATGGGCAATTAAGGCTTCACGATTGGGCAGGTGCTGGTTGAGCTTGGCGGAAGAATCATCCTCCGGGTCGATGTGCACCATCACATCGAGCGCATGGTGCTGTTTGAGTACGCGCGCACGCGCGCTTTCGGCAATATAGTGCCCTTCCGAGACGCTGATGCGCGGGTTAACCAGCACATGCGCGTCCACCAGTGCGCGGTCGCCCATACGGCGAGTGCGCAATTCGTGCACGCCCTGAACGCCAGGGGTGGTGAGCAGGGTTGCACGTATCGCCTCCACTTCGTTCTTGTCCAGGCTGGTGTCGATCAATTCGGAGATCGCCTGGGATGCCTGTTTCCAGCCCATACGCATGATCATGACCGCAACCAGCACCGCAGCCAGGATGTCCATCGAAGTGAAGCCGAGCAGGTTGCCGCCGATGCCCGCCACCACCACCAGCGACGAGGCGGCGTCGGAGCGGGCGTGCCAGGCATTGGCTTCGAGCATCTGCGAGCGCAGTTTGCGCGCGACATGCAGCATATAGCGGAACAGCGCTTCCTTGCCGACCAGGGTCAGGATGGCGATCCACAGCGTGGCGACGTGGACTTTTTGCAGCGCGGCGGGGTCTTGCAGTCGCATCGCCGCGCCCCAGAACAGGGCGCCACCGACGCCGAGCAGAATCAGCCCGAGTGCCAAGGTGGTGGCAGTTTCGATGCGGGCGTGGCCGTAGGGATGCTCCTCGTCCGCGTCGCGCGCGCCATGGCGGTTGGCGAACAGTACCAGGAAATCGCACAGCAGGTCGGACAGGGAATGCAAGCCGTCGGCGACCAGTGCCTGGGATTTTCCGAACAGTCCGACCACGATCTGCAGCACGGTCAGCACCACGTTCACCGCGACGCTGATCCAGGTCACTTTTTGCGCGGCTTGAAAGCGCCCGATCCGATCGGGGTGGGTTTCAGCGTGCGGTTTGGCAGGGTGGTGCGGCATCGGGAATATTTCAGATTAAGAAGCAACGGGTTCGGGACGTTATGATACGCAAATCAGGGGGCTTTTGCCTTATAATTCGACGTCCCTAAAATGTGAAACATTCATGACCGATCGTTATGCCGTTGTCGGCAACCCCATCGCCCACAGCAAGTCCCCGCTGATTCACGCCGAGTTTGCACGCCAGACGGGCCAGGATATGACGTACGCTGCGATGCTTGCGCCACTGGAAGACTTTGCCGGCACGGTGAAGAAGTTTCAGGCGGAAGGCGGCAAGGGGCTGAATGTGACTGTTCCATTCAAGCAGGAAGCCTGGAAACTGGCAACCACCCTGACCGATCGCGCGCGTCTGGCGGAAGCGGTCAATACCCTGAAGTTTGAGCCGGACGGCACGATACTCGGCGACAACACCGATGGCGCCGGACTGACACGGGACATTCGGGAAAACCTGGGTATTTCCCTCGCGGGCAAACGCGTGCTGCTGATGGGCGCCGGCGGCGCGGCCCGCGGCGTGCTGCTGCCCTTGCTGCTGCAGAAGCCGGAGCGGCTGGTCATTGCCAACCGCACACCGGAAAAGGCCGTCGAGCTCGAGCGGCACTTCGCCGCTTACGGCCGGATCGAGGGGGGGGATTATGCGCGGCTGGCGGGAAGCCTGTTCGATATCGTGATCAATGCCACTTCCAGCAGCCTGAGCGATGCGCTGCCGCCCTTGCCGCAGGGCGTGTTCGCGCCGGGGGCGCTGGCCTACGACATGATGTACGGCAAGGGGCTTACCCCCTTTCTGCGGTTCGCGCGGGATAACGGCGCGGCGCATCTGGCCGGCGGTCTCGGCATGCTGGTCGAGCAGGCGGCGGAATCGTTTTTCCTGTGGCGCGGCGTGCGGCCGCAGACACAATCCGTCATGAGCCTTTTGAAAGCATGCTGAAAACCCTGTGGCGCTGGCTGTGGCGCGGCATCGCCCTGTTCGTGGCCGTGGTGCTGATCTACCAGCTGTGGATATTCGCCCACATCTGGTGGTGGGTCGACCACAATCCCTCCACCAGTGCCTTCATGGAGCAGCGGCTGGAAGTTCTGCAAAGCAGGAGGCCGGATGCCGAACTGCGCCACCGGTGGGTGCCGTACAACCGCATCTCCAACAATCTCAAGCGCGCCCTGATCGCCGCCGAAGACTCCAAATTTCTCGACCACGAAGGCTTTGACTGGGAGGGTATCCAGAAGGCCTACGAAAAGAACCTGAAAAAGGGCAAGATCGTCGCCGGTGGTTCCACCATCAGCCAGCAGCTGGCCAAGAATCTGTTTCTCTCTTCCCGGAAGGTATTCTGGCGCAAGGCCGAGGAGGCGGTGATCACGGTGATGCTGGAAAAGATGATGAGCAAGCGCCGCATTCTCGAGATTTACATGAATGTGATCGAATGGGGCAACGGCGTGTTCGGCGCCGAAGCGGCGGCGCGCCATTACTACCAGACCAGTGCGTCCAGCCTGTCCGCGGAGCAGGCCGCCCGACTCGCTTCGATGGTGCCCAATCCGCGCTATTACGACAGCCACCCCAATGCGCGCGGCCTGGAGAGAAAGACCGGCATCATCCTGGCGCGGATGAACCAGGTGCAGGCACCCTAGCCGCTCTATCCTGGGCGAACGGCGATTTCTTGATAGAGTGACAAAAGTCGATCTGGAGCACATGAGATGAACCTGAATTTCTCTTTGATTCATCGCAAGCGCTGGCAGCTGTTTGTTCAGGTACTGGGGGTCATGATTCTGGCCGAAGGCCTGATGCTCCTGGCGATGCACTGGCTGCTCCCCGCTTTCGGTCATGCCTACACTCCCGGCCACATTGTGGCCGATGTCGGCCTGATGAGCCTGATCTGCGCACCGATCCTGTGGTGGGCCATCGTCGGCCCGCTTTTCCATGCGCACCAGCAGGCCGACGACAAATTTCGCAGCGTGGTGGAACAATCGCTGGCGGGCATCTACATTTACCAGGAAGGCCGGTTAATCTATGCCAATCCCAAGCTGGCCGAAATCTTTGGTTACACATGCGAAGAATTGGAACGGATCCCTCCGCTGGATCTGGTAGCGCCGCAGGATCGTGCCAAGGTGACCGAGAATCTGCGCAGGCGCCTCGATGGCGAGGTGGAGGACATCGCCTATTCCTTCCAGGGTCGGCGCAAGGACGGCTCAGCCATCGAAGTCGCCGTCCATGGACGGCGTGCCGTCATTATGGGCAAACCGGCGATTGTTGGCGTGCTGCTGGATGTGACCGAACAGCATCGAGCCATCGCCGCTTTGAGCGACAGTGAAACCATGCTGCGCGAAATCACCACGGTGATGGGGGAGGCGGTCTACGCGCTCGACAGGGACGGCCACGTGATCTTCATCAACCCCGCGGCGGAACAGTTGCTGGGATGGCGCAGGGAGGAACTGCTCGGGTGCCACGGCCATGAAACCTTTCATTACAAGAAGCCGGACGGCTCCCCCTTCCCGCGCCAGGAGTGCCCGGTATTCAAAACCATCCAAACCGGACGCACCTATCGCAGCGAAGAGGATTGCATGGTGCGCAAGGACGGCAGTTTCCTGCCGGTAACCATTGTTTCCACTCCGCTGCTGCGCGAGGGCGAGATCGTCGGCTCGGTGGCGGCTTTTCACGACATCACCGAGCGCAGGCAGGCGATGGAGCGCATTCAATACCTCGCCCATTACGACGTGCTGACCGGCCTGCCCAACCGCCGTCTGCTGGAAGACCGGCTGGAACAGGCGCTAGCGCGCGCCAAGCGCAACCATCAGTCGTTGGCGGTCATGTTTCTCGATCTGGACCGCTTCAAACAGGTCAATGACACGCTCGGCCATGACCAGGGTGATGAATTGCTGAAGGTGGTGGCACAACGCCTGACGGCCTCCGTCCGCCAGGAAGATACCGTGTCGCGCCTTGGCGGTGACGAGTTCGTGGTGGTGCTGCCGGAAATCACCAGTGCCGGCGATGCCGAAATCGTCGCGCAAAAAATTGTCGAAGCGATTCGTTCCCCGGTGAAACTGGAGAGCCGGGAGCTGCATGTCACCACCAGCGTCGGTCTGGCGGTTTACCCGCAGGACGGCGGGGACGTCGTCAGCCTGATGAAGAATGCCGACAGTGAGATGTATCGGGCAAAAGAAAGCGGACGCGATCGTTACTGTATTGCCCGTGCCTCCAGCCTTTAATTGACAGCAAAAGCCCGCCAAGATTACAATTACGCCGTTTTCATAGCTAGGGTTTTCACCTTGGACAGTCATAGTTGTAGCAGTTTCGCAGCAAAATTTTTGTTCTAGCGGTTACCCCTTCAGCGCTCTTTCGGCCTTGACGGTTTTTCCGCTGGAAAACAGCGGAAAAACGGGCTAAAGCGTGATTCTGCCGGCCATTGCCGGCATCATCGACTTCCCTTCTTTCCTTGCCCCACAAAATAGATCGGTAGGGTGGGCACGCCTTTGTGCCCACGCGGAAATAATCTCCGCCCACCGCCACGAGCTCGCGCGGTTTTGCCGAAGGTTGAAAGTTGATAACAAAGGGACAGGCGGCATGTCGGAAATTGAAAAAACCAAGATCCAGGAAAGCTTGCAGGAGATACTGCAACAGGTCATCGAGCTGCTGAGCAGGCATCAGCTGGTGGAAGGGCTCGTCCATAAACAGGACATGCCGCGCCATGATTTGGTTGAGACGCTGGTGCACAAGCAGCATCTGGCCGAATTGCAGAAAAAGCTCGACGAGCTTCACTCCGCCGATATTGCTTACATCCTCGAAGCCTTGCCGCTGGAGCAGCGCTTGCTGGTCTGGGACCTGGTCAAGGTCGAGCGAGACGGCGACATCCTGCTGGAAGTTTCCGATGCGGTGCGGGAATCCCTGATCGCCAGCATGGACAGCGAGGAACTCCTCGCTGCCGCCGAACAGCTCGACACCGACGAGATCGCCGACCTCGCTCCCGACCTGCCGCACGACGTGATGCAGGAGTTGCTCGAATCGCTCGACAGCCAGAACCGCGCCCGCCTCCAGTCAGCCATGTCCTACCCGGAGGATACGGTCGGTTCGCTGATGGATTTCGACATGGTTTCCATTCGCGACGATATCAGCCTGGAAGTGGTGTTGCGCTACCTGCGCCGGTTGGGCGAGTTGCCGGGCCATACCGACAAATTGTTCGTGGTCGACCGCAACGACAACTTCAGAGGGGTGTTGTCCCTCAAGCGGCTGTTGGTCCATGATCCCGAGGCGAGCGTGGCGGCAGTGATGGCCGAGGATGCGGTGACCTTCCATCCCGATTCAGAAGCCGGCGAAGCCGCTTCGGCGTTCGAGCGCTATGACCTGGTTTCCGCCCCGGTGGTGGATCGGAACAACAAGCTGGTGGGACGCCTGACGGTGGACGTGGTGATGGACTTCATTCGCGAAGAGACCGACAGCGAAATGCTCTCCATGGCCGGCTTGCGCGAAGAGGAAGATTTGTTCGCCACGGTGTGGAAAAGTATCCAGAACCGCTGGACTTGGCTGGCCCTCAACCTGGTGACGGCGTTCATCGCCTCGCGCGTGATCGGCGTATTCGAAGGGTCGATCGAGAAGATCGTGGCGCTGGCGGCGCTGATGCCGATCGTTGCCGGGATCGGCGGCAATTCCGGCAACCAGACCACTACCATGATCGTCCGCGCCCTGGCGCTGGGGCAGATTCGGGGCAGCGGCATCCGCAAGCTGTTCCTCAAGGAACTCGGCGTCAGCCTGGTCAACGGGCTGATCTGGGGCGGCATCATCGGCCTGGTCGCCTGGTTCATCTACCGCAACGCCGCGCTGGGCGTGGTGATGACCGGCGCGATGATGCTCAACCTCCTGCTTGCGGCGCTGATGGGCGTGCTGATCCCGATGCTCATGCACAAGCTCGGGCGCGATCCGGCGGTGGGATCCAGCGTGATGATCACCGCCGTGACCGACAGCGGCGGTTTTTTCATTTTTCTCGGCTTGGCCACGCTTTTCCTGCTTTAATGAAAGGGTGCTTTATGGTTTGCCCTAAAAAGCTATTGAACCGCCAAGGACGCAAAGGACGCGAGGTAAGACAAAATAGGTTACTGATTACTGGGGGCCACCCAGCTGGTGGAAAGAAGAATCCATCTATCCATTAGTTTTGCGAGCTTTCGCCTTGCGACGAAATGCCTGCTTACCCCGTTTCCCTTGCGTTCCTTTGCGTCCTTGGCGGTGAACTGCTGTTTCTAGGTTTAACCGGTAAATGGAATCATGCCGTTTTCGCCTTTCTATTTAGCGCTGCTTCTGGTCGCGCTCGGCCTGCTGGCCGTCTTTGTCCAGGTCGGCGCCCTGACCCTGGCCTTCGACAAGCTCGGCCTGTCTCCCCATTCCGCCACGTTGTTGCTGT
>JAUYSN010000183.1 GCA_030696235.1 Sulfuricella sp.
ATGGCGGTGGCGTGGATCAGGGTGGAGCGCATGCTGCGCAGGAACAGCCCGACGATCAGCGCGGCCAGCAGGGTGCCTTCGATCAGGTGTTCCTTGAGTGAATCGACGATCTCCTGGATGAAGATCGCATCGTTGGAGACGACGTCGAGCGTCATGCCCGGCGGCAGTTGCGGGATGATCTCGGTTTCCAGACGCTGCTTGATCGCATCGACAATCGCCACAGTGTTGGTGTTGGTGACCTTGACGATGCCCAGGCCGATGGTGGTCTTGCCCATGAAGCGCGCGAGCTGCCGGTAATCGGCCAGGCCATCCTCGACTTCGGCGATATCTTTAAGGCGCACCGGCGCCCCGTCGCGGTAGGCGACGATCATTTTTGCCAGATCGTCGAGGCGGTGAAATTCCAGGTCGAGCTTGATCAGGTTTTCAGTCTTCTGCCCCACCAGGAAACCGCCGGCAAGCTGGACGTGCTCATTGGCAAAGGCGATATTGATATCCTGGGCGGTGACCTTGAATGCGGTCATTTTCGCCGGCAGCAGGTTGACCCGGATGGTGCGGTCGCGCCTTCCACCCAGGCGCACCTCGCCTACGCCGTTGATGGTTTCCAGGCGCTTCTTGATGGTGTTGAGGGCGTACTGGTTGAGCTGCTGCTGGGTACGGTCGCCGCGCAGCGCCAGCCACATGATCGGCATGGCGTTGGTCTCGACCTTGGCAACGACGGGGGGGTCGGCATCCTTGGGCAGGCGGCGCAAGACCTGGTTGACCTTGGCCTGCACCTCGTTGAAGGCGACATCGACTTTCTTGTCCAGGCTGAAGGTGATGTTGATCACCGATACGCCGGGCGAGGAGGTGGACTGGATGTGTTCGATACCGGGCACGCTGTTGATCGACGTTTCGATCACGTTGGTGACGCTGGCGTCGACGATGTCGGGGTTGGCGCCCTTCAGCGTGGTGGAGATCGAGACAATGGGAAACTCGATAAGGGGAAAGCGATCCATGCCGATGCGCTGGTAGCTGATGTAACCGAACAGCACCAATACGGCCGACAGCATGAACGCCAGCACGTGGCGTTTGATGGAAAGTTCGGGCAAGGTCATTTCTGCTCGCCTTTTTTACCGTTCGCTTCTTTCACGCTGACCGCAGCCTGGTCGGTGAGGAAGCCAGCGCCGTCCACCGCCACCGTTGCGCCCGATCTTATGCCCTGTAAAATTTCCACTTGACCGTTCTGGGTGACGCCGGTGGTGACGACGTGCTGAACGGCCTTGGCATTCTCGATCACGTAGACCACCTTGCCGGCAGGCCGCAGCACCACGCTTACCTCCGGCACGCTGACCGCCTCTGCATGCTCCTCGACGACGATTGCGCCGTTGACCGAAGCACCCGGTTTCCATCCGCCCGGGTTCTTCACTTCCACCACGGCATCGAAGGCACGGTTGGTGCTGCCCACCATCGGTCGCACCTGTTCGATCTTGCCAGTCACAGCAGCATCCGGTGCGGTAGGCGTGGAAAGCTTAACCACCTGGCCGACCTTGATGCGCTGCGCCGCGGTTTCTGGGAAAGGCAAGCGGATACGCAGGTTTTCGCTGGTAGAAAGCTGGAACACCGGCTTGCCGAGATCGATCCAGTCGCCCACCGACACCATGCGGTTGTCGACCCGTCCATCCACCGGCGACACGATGCGCGTGCGGGAAAGGTTCTTGGCGGCACGGGTGTATTGCTCGCGCGCGGCGACGTTCTGG
>JAUYSN010000184.1 GCA_030696235.1 Sulfuricella sp.
CTGGCGGGTGAAGCTCAAGGACAATCTGCTGGTGTCGTTGGCCGATTGCATCGGCAGCGAGAATTCCGCCATTCAATATTAACCATTGAAACTTTTTCAATTAATGCTTGCAAAGCAAATTCGAATATTAGACAATACTAATAACTTGAATGATTCATCAACTATGAGTTGTTCCTGTGTTGTCTCCTCCATCCTCCTTTTTGGTGGATTTCATGCGCGGTCACTTAGGTGAGCCGCGTTTTTTTTGCCTTTTTCTGGCATCGGCATCTTTGTCCGCATGAATATCCCCCAGATCATCAACCGTGAATTATTCGACCGCGTTACTTCGGAAGCGCAGGCAGCGCCACGTCGGCGCAAGAATTTCAATTTCCATGTCGCCGAGGCGGATGCGAGTCATCGTCTGCTCAATGCGATGGAACCGGATTCATACATCCCGCCGCACTGCCACCTGGATGCGAGCAAGGATGAGTCCATCATCGCGCTCTCGGGTCGGTTCGGGGTCGTTTTTTTCGACCATGAGGGAAACGTTACCGGGACGGCAAGCCTGGCTCCGGGAGGTGAAGCGGTGGGGGTGAATATTCCTCACGGCGTGTTTCATTCCGTGGTGGCCCTGGAACCCGGCAGCCTGTTCTTCGAGGCCAAGGCCGGCCCCTATAAGGCGCTGGAGCCGGCAGAAAAAGCACCCTGGGCGCCAGCCGAGGGTGAATCGGATGCGACTGCGTACCTGAATTTTCTCAGGGCTATGTTCTAACCCGGTTGCTTGCCACCCTTCAAGGGGTATTCAGCCTTTCAAAATCGGTATACTCGCCACTGCCCGCACTGATTTCCACTCCTTCTACCCGCGCCGGTTCCGGCCCTGTCCTGACCCATTCGATCATGGCACTGACCGCTTCCGGCGCTCCCTGAATCATGGCTTCCACGGTGCCGTCGCGGCAGTTTCTGACCCAGCCGGTGATGCCGAGCACCTGAGCCTTGCGGCACATGGACTCGCGGAAGAATACGCCCTGAACATGACCGTAAACTCTCAGATGGTGGCTGATACTCATCGATATTGTTCCTGGTTAATGTCAACTAAGAAGATAGGTGCATCTTGAATATACTGTAAAATCATGTAGTAAGTGCATTTGGACTATTTACAAATGTTAGAAAAAGAGCCAATGTACTCTGCGGAAGTTCCATCATTTTGGGCTTCTGCCAAATCATAATTATGATCGAGGAGAGAAAAATGTCACGTTTGCGTAACTTGTTATTGCTGAGCGCATTATTTGGCTTGTTTGGTCTTGCGGGTTGCGCCTCAACCGGAGGCAAGTCGGCTGAGGCCGGCTTTCCGGAAAAGGTCGTTTATCATGTGAACGATTCCGCAGTGGCGGGCTTGGCGATGAACAACGTCAAAAACCATCTTGGCGCCAACCCGCAGGCGACAATCGTGGTTGTCACCCACGGCAAGGGTATCGACTTCCTGCTCGATGGCGCCGCCGACAAGGACGGCAATCCGTATGACGTCAAAGTCCAGGAGTTGAAGGCAAAAGGCGTGGCATTCGATGTGTGCAACAATACGCTGGTCGGACGCAAGATCGACCCGAAAAAAGTGATCCATGAAGCTGTGATCGTGCCCTCCGGCGTGGCGGAGATTTCCAAGCTGCAATCCCAGCAAGGCTATGCCTACGTGAAGCCCTGATCGAAAAGGGCAGGCGTAAAAAAGGCGGCTCGAGCCGCCTTTTTTATTTCACCCGCATGCCCGGCTTGGCGCCCTCGTCCGGGCTGAGAATGTACAGGCCGCCGTCGCCGCCGGCGGCCAGCACCATCCCTTCCGACAGGCCGAACTTCATCTTGCGCGGGGCGAGGTTGGCGACCATCACGGTGTGGCGTCCGATCAGCTTCTCCGGCGCATAGGCCGACTTGATGCCGGCGAATACGTTGCGCGTTTTTCCCTCGCCGATGTCCAGCGTCAGTTGCAACAGCTTGTCGGCGCCTTCCACATGTTCGGCATTGACGATTTTGGCGATGCGCAGGTCGATTTTGGAGAAATCGTCGATCGAGATGGTTTCGGCGATCGGCTGGATTTCGTGCGTTTGCTTCTCGGCATGGCGCGCGGGGGAGTGTTCCGCTGCCGGAGCCAGGGTGGCTTTGTTTTCTTCGATCATGGCTTCCACTTGTTTCGGGTCGATACGGGTCATCAGGTGCTGGTAGGGGTTGATGGCGTGACCTGCCGGCAGCAGTGCAGCTGCATCCGCCCATTGCAGCGGCGGAATGTTGAGGAAGGCTTCCACGTCTGCGGCCAGCTTGGGTAGCACCGGCTTGAGGTAGAGGGTGAGCAGGCGGAACAGGTTGAGGCTGACGCTGCAGGCTTCGTGCAGCCGGGCTTCCATGCCTTCCTGCTTGGCCAGTTCCCATGGCTTTTGCTCATCCACATACTGGTTGGCGAGATCGGTCAGGCGCATGATGTCGCGCAAGGCCTTGCCGTATTCGCGGGCTTCGTACTGGGCGGTGATGTCTTGGGCGGCGCTTTGCAGCTGTTGCGGCAGGGTCTGATCGGCCATGCCGCCGAGCTTGCCGCCGAAGCGCTTGGTGATGAAGCCGGCCGAGCGCGAGGCGATATTCACGAATTTGCCGATCAGGTCGCTGTTCACCCGCGCCGTAAAGTCTTCCAGGCTGAGATCGATGTCCTCGATGCTGCTGTTGAGCTTGGCGGCGAAATAGTAGCGCAGCTGTTCCGGGTTGAGGTGCTTGCGGTAGCTGGCGGCGGTGATGAAAGTGCCGCGCGACTTGGACATTTTCTGGCCGTTGACGGTGAGGAAGCCGTGGGCGAAGACGCCGGTAGGCGTGCGGTGGCCGGAGAACTTCAGCATCGCCGGCCAGAACAGGGCGTGGAAGTAGAGGATGTCCTTGCCGATGAAGTGGTAGAGCTCGGTACCTTCCTGCGCGGCCTTTTCCTTGTTCCAGAAGGCGTCGAAGTCGGGGCGACCGCTTGCCCCCTCACCCCGGCCCTCTCCCGCCCCACAAGGGGACTCCGATCCGCTACGGGCTGAAGCCCGTGCGGAATCGTATGCGAGGGGAGAGGGGGAGGGGCGGGCGCACAGGTTCTTGAAGCTGGCCATGTAGCCGACCGGGGCATCGAGCCAGACGTAGAAATATTTGCCCGGCGCATCCGGGATCTCGAAGCCGAAGTAGGGCGCGTCGCGGGAGATGTCCCAGTTCTGCAGGCCGCCGCCTATCCATTCCTGCATCTTGTTGGCGGCTTCCGGTTGCAGATGGCCGGCGTTGGTCCACTCCTTCAGGAAATCGGCACAGGCGCCGAGCGTGAAGAAATAGTGCTCGGATTCCTTGCGCACCGGTGTTGCGCCTGATACCGCCGAGACCGGGTTGATCAGGTCGGTGGGTGA
>JAUYSN010000188.1 GCA_030696235.1 Sulfuricella sp.
GGAAATGATGGTGGTATCCAGATTAATGGCCCAGAACCCCATTTCCTTAGCCTGCTCGGCACTGTGCGCAATACCCCAGGAACCATCTGACAGCTTGCCATATGTCAGATTCTGCAGGTGGTGCCTGATGTATTCCGAGGAGGTGAGTGTTTCGCCAGACATTGTTTATTTCTCTATTCCGCTGAATATTGTTGAGACTACCAGGGTTAGCTGCCCCAGAACAAAGCCGATCAGCAAAGGCACCGGCATCAGTTTCAACCATCCCAATCCCGCCACCATCAGCAGCGCGACCATAAAAAAACGTTCCATGCTGAAACGTACCAGCCAGGCCAACTCCTGGCGTGCGTCTTGCACTGGCCGCTGCGCACCGGTACGCATACACCAGATCAGAAACAGTGCATTCGCCACCGCTACCGCACCGCCAAAAAATGCCGCCATGGCGACATCTCTTCCCAGCCAGATAAACAGCAACGATGCGCCAAAAATTACCGTAACGGCCTGCACGCTGACCACCCGGTAAGCTGCGCCCATTTGTAAACCGCTGTCAAAATGAGCCGCGATTTTAGTTCAATCAGACCTGTTCGTCAATTTTGCGTAGGATTCAGATTAATTCATAATTGTTGACGCCAAACAAATCAAAAGAGTTGATAAATACATTAAGCATGCTGATTAACTGACAATTGTCAACCCTGCCGGCCCGCTTTATTTTTCTCCCAGTCGGCCAATAATACTGTCCAGTTGCTCCAGGCTGTCATAATTAATAATCAGCTTGCCCCGGCCCTTCTTCTGCGCCTTCAGCGTTACCACGGCACCCAGTTTTTCCGCCAGGTCTTCCTGCAGCCTTAAAATATCCCGATCGGGTTTGGCCTTGGGCTTTGCGTCCGGTCGTTGCTGACGCTGAACCAGCCTTTCCGCTTCGCGCACGGACAAGCCTTTACCCACGATCTCATTGGCTACGGTAATCTGCCCCACATTGGGCAGGCTCAATAGCGCTCTGGCATGCCCCATGTCGAGCTGATTGTGCATCAGCAGTTCCTGCACCGGTGGCGCCAGATTGAGCAGGCGCAGCAGATTGCTTACCGCGCTGCGCGAGCGCCCGACCGCTTCGGCGGCGAGCTGGTGGGTCATATCGAACTCATTGATCAGGCGCTGGATTCCCGTAGCCTCCTCCAGCGGATTAAGGTTCTCGCGCTGAATATTCTCGATCAGCGACATCGCCAATGCCGCCTCATCCGCCAC
>JAUYSN010000197.1 GCA_030696235.1 Sulfuricella sp.
TGGATGGCAATTTCCCCAACCACCACCCTGATCCCTCGGTCCCTGAGAATCTGCGCGACCTGATCGCCCGCCTCAAGACTTCGGACGCCGAAATCGGCTTCGCCTTCGACGGTGACGGCGACCGTCTGGGCGTCGTCACCAAGGACGGGCGGATCATCTATCCCGACCGCCAGCTGATGCTGTTCGCGCAGGACGTGCTTTCGCGCAATCCCGGCGCGGAAATCATCTTCGACGTCAAATCCACCCGCAACCTGTTCTCCTGGATCCGCGAGCACGGCGGCAAGCCGCTGCTGTGGAAAACCGGCCACTCCTTCATCAAGGCCAAGATGAAGGAAACCGGCGCTCTGCTGGCAGGCGAGATGAGCGGCCACATCTTCTTCAAGGAGCGCTGGTACGGCTTCGACGACGGCCTTTACGCCGGCGCGCGGATGCTCGAATTCCTTTCGCAGCAGGCTGACATCAACGCCACCCTGCATGGCCTGCCGGACACCGTGAACACGCCGGAACTCCAGATCAAGATGGAGGAAGGCGCGCACTACGCCCTGATCGACAAGCTGCAAAAAACCGCCAAATTCCCCAACGCCCAGGAAGTCATCACCCTCGATGGCCTGCGCGTGGAATATGCCGACGGCTTCGGCCTGGTGCGGCCGTCCAACACCACACCGGTGATCGTGCTGCGCTTTGAGGCGGATAACGAGGTGGCGCTGAAGCGGATACAGGAGGAGTTTCGGGTGGTGTTGCTGGGGGCTGCGCCAGGGTTGGAATTGCCGTTCTGAGATTTGGATTTTGAACGCTTCGCGTGATTAATTTGATAGCAAGCGTAGCCTCCTGGATAGAGGACGAAGGCCGTAATCCGGGGCATTCCGTCAACTGGCGAGTGAATTACGCACCCCTTGCGCCCTGTCAGGCGCACCCGGATTGCGCTTCACTCCATCCAGGCTACTCGCTACCGCCCTTCCTCCACCTTGAGTCTCACCGTCCTGCGTTCGCCAGACTGAGTAGAAGCGGTTTCAAAAATGGTGCGACTGACTTCATCGCGGCTCGAATCTATGCCTCCCAGCGAGACCCACTCGCCCAATTTCGCGCTGACGGTAGTACGCAATTCCTGAAACCGCACATCCTGAATTCCCCCGCTGCCAACGAACGACAACCGCGGCGCGATTTCCAGCTCCACCCGGTCGCCGTTCAGGCGCGGCAGCACGTCGAAGCCGGTGGTGACATTCAGGAACTGCGTGTCCTGCCCGTAAGTGACGCGATTGCCGGCGAATACCAGGAAGCGCTGCACATAGGGCAGAGACTGGCCGACACGGATAAAGGCCGACGCGCCTTCGAGCACGTTGATGAACTGGCTGTTGTTGCCCTGGCTAGAACCGGTGCTTCGTGTGATCTTGTAGCGCAGACTCTCTTCCTCCGCACCACCGATCACCAGGCCGCCGCGGCCGCCGGACTCCCCGCGCGACGGAACAACCACGCGCGCATCCCCCGCCCGCAACTCGCCTGAAATACCCTGTGAAGTAGCGCCACCGCTGCGCGCCACGTCCTGCTGCAAGGTTATTTTAAGATTCTTCCGCGCCCTGTCGAGTTCGGCCAGCAGCAGTTCAATGTCGCGCAGACCCTTGTCCGAAGCGCGTACGAACAGCTGGTATTGCATGCCGCCGACGTTTTCCCCGGACTCCAGCATGGGACGGATCACCGGGATCAATTCCTCGGCGGAGCGATGCTTGAGCGGTATGATCCTGAGCGGATAATCCGCCAGAGCCGCCGTGGCCAGCATCGATAGCAACAATATTCCGATCAGCTTCTTCAACATCGCCTTCGTCCTTGCAAAATCCTTACCAATTCTAGCGTCTTGCTTGCCCCTTGTTACAGGTTAGGAGGTAAAATACCCGCATGTACTCATTCATCCGCTCCATATTTTTTAGCCTCGACGCTGAAACCGCCCACGGCCTCGGCATGCGTGCAATCAGGGATGCCCACCGGCTGGGCTTGCTGTGTCTGCTCGCGCCGCGCATCAAAACAACGCCCCGCACCGTAATGGGGTTGACCTTCCCCAACCCGGTCGGCTTGGCAGCCGGGCTGGACAAGAACGGCGACTACATCGACGCGCTCGGCGCGCTCGGCTTCGGCTTCATCGAAATCGGCACGGTCACGCCCCGCCCCCAGCCCGGCAACCCCAAGCCGCGCCTGTTCCGGCTGCCGCAGGCGGAGGCGATCATCAACCGCATGGGCTTCAACAACAAGGGTGTCGACTATCTGGTCAGCAGCGTCAAACGCAGCCGCTACCAGGGCATCCTCGGCATCAACATCGGCAAGAACTTCGACACGCCGATCGAAAAGGCCGTTGACGATTATCTGATCTGTTTGCGCAAGGTCTACCCCTACGCCAGCTACGTCGCCGTCAATATTTCCTCGCCCAACACCAAGAACCTGCGCCAGCTGCAGCAGTCGGACGAGCTGGAAAACCTGCTTGCCGCGCTGAAGGCCGAACAAAAGGCGCTCGCCGAGCAACACGGCAAGGTCGTGCCGCTGGCGCTCAAAATCGC
>JAUYSN010000206.1 GCA_030696235.1 Sulfuricella sp.
TGCTTTTTTAGGATGAATCAGGGTTTGCCAAATTTTGAGATGAGGCTGAGCACACAATTGTACCAGCAACGCCCAAGCCGCATCCCGGTTCTCAACCGCCGCCGGGCTCAGCGGTTCACCCAGGTTGAAGCTTTCCCCGCACACCGACAGCAGGAAAGCCGGGGGAGCTGGCCGCTGATAAACCCGCTCGTAGACATGCAGCACGGCTTGCGGCGACATTTCGTGGGTGGTGTATCTGGCATCCTGCGCCGGCTGAAGAGGGGAAAACAGAAATGGGCTCGGACAGGACACGCTGGCGTCGATGAACAGGGCGAGATCGCGCCCTTCCAGGTCCATCGAGTGCTCGACCTGCAGCTGGAAATCGGTGACCAGCTCGAATTCGGGCCACTCGGGATGCTGCGCCCGGCTCTCGACAAGCAGATCAAGCAGTTGCGGCCCAAGGGCGTCGTCGCCCCGGCTCGGATTGCCATAGGCGAAGATGAGCAGCGGCGCCGTCAAGCGTCGCACCGGCCGTCTGAGTTCTTGTTCAACCGGTCGATCACCTTCCCTCCCGCATCCACCAGTTCCACTTCCAGCGGCATCTTGCCCACGGCATGGGTGGCGCAGGACAGGCACGGATCGAAAGCGCGGATCGCCACTTCGATGTGGTTGAGCAGGCCTTCGGTCAGTTGCTGGCCATCGAGGTATTGCAGGGCCACTTGCCGCACCGCTTCGTTCATGGCGTGGTTGTTGTGGGTGGTGGAAACGATCAGGTTGGCGCGGACAATCAACTCGTCCTCGTTGATGCGGTAGTGGTGAATCAGGGTTCCGCGCGGCGCCTCGATCACGCCCACGCCACGCAACGCCCGCTCGCCCCGGCTGACCAGGTCGCTACCCAGCAAATCGTTGTCATGCAGCAGCTCCTGAATCCCCTCTGCACAGTGCAGCATTTCGATCATGCGCGCCCAGTGATAGGCCAGCGTGGATTGGGTGGCGCTGCCGCCGCCAAATGCCTTGAACGTCTTCCTTTCGGTCTCGGCCAGCGGGGTCGGGATGAAGTTGCAATTGTTGATCCTGGCAAGCGGGCCGACCCGGTACCAGCCTTCTTCCCTGCCCCTCGACCGGATGAACGGGAATTTCATGTAGGACCAGGGTTTCACTTCCTCGTGAACATAATCCCAGTAACGGCTGTAATCCAGATGGTCGAATATCGTCTGTCCATGTTCGTCCGTGGCCCTTAAGCCACCGTGGTAAAGATCCAGAGCGCCGTCGTCCCGCACCAGGCTCATGAAGCAGGATTTGAAGTAACCGAAACCATTGTAAAAATCCGCCTGGCCGCAGTAGATTTTCTTGATCAGTTCCACCGCATCCCGGCTCCAGGCAATCATCTGGTCAATGTCCTTCAGCAAGGTGTCCCGCTCTTCCGGCGACAGATTCTTGTTCACGCCGCCAGGGATTGCCCCGGTGCCGTGAATCCGCTTGCCGGACGTAAGCCGGATCACTTCCTGCCCATACTTGCGCAGGGCCACGCCCTGCCGGGCGACGTCCGGGTAGGCGGCGGCCACGCCGACGATGTTGCGCCTGGCCACGTCGCTGTCGAAGCCGAACAGCAGGTCGGGCGAGGCCAGATAATAAAAATGCAGCGCATGGGACTGGAGCACCTGGCCCAGGTGCATGAGGCGGCGCAGCTTCTCGGCGGTCGGCGTCAACTGCGCGCCTACTATCATATCCATCGCCTTGGCGGCCCCCAGGTTATGGCTCACCGGGCAGATGCCGCACAAGCGCTGCACGATCACCGGCACTTCCCAGTAGGGCCGGCCCTGGATGAATTTCTCGAAGCCGCGGAATTCGACAATATGGAATCGCGCCTGGTGCACGCGGTTGTCGTCGTCGAGCAATAGGGTGACCTTGCCGTGGCCCTCCACCCGGGTAACAGGCTCGATCACCACGCGCTTGAGTCCTTCCGGATTGGGCGCAGTTTCCAGTTCAAAAGTCATAGCAAACCCATTAACCGCAAAGGACGCCAAGGTACGCGAAGGAAAAACAGAAAAATCGGTTTACCTTGCGACCCTT